>QBUV01000118.1 GCA_013572355.1 Candidatus Methanogaster sp. | reverse complement strand
CGGACTGGTTTCCGTATTTCTCCATGTGTAGTACACATACAGCGTTGCGTTCGTTATCGTTGCACCAGCTGGGACTTCCGCAGTCAACCCATCTATCTGGTTTACATCTCCGGATGCTCCGATTGTGAAGTTCACTGTATTGTTCTTGTACTTGTAGTCTCCAACCGAGTAGATCACTCCACCCGTGCCCGAATACACTGTAGTCATTGGATTCTGTCCCCGATACCCAAAGCAAGTATCAGGTAACATAGTATCAACACTACAGTCTCCGGTGGTGTTTCTGGATACGGTTAGCTCGTTGTTGGTTTCGTTAGCGCCCTCATCCACATCGTTGTTGCAGTCAACAAATGCCGTCATCGAAATATTTTCGAGAACGGTGGGCTTCCAGTTACCAACATCCACCACAGTGCTGCTGCCAGCATCCATTGCAGGTACAGACCCTGTTAATGTAGTCGGACCGCCCGCGTGTGTGATGGTTAGGTTTACATCGCAACTGTCAGCAGTCGCATCACCAGCGTTCGTTACATCTACAGATAATACATTCGTCAGATTGGCGAATACGTTGTCGGGGTAAATGTCGCTTACCTCAAGGTCCGGAGCCGCCAGCGCAGGCGCAACCGTCATGAGAACAGCAATGCATATCAAAGATATCATTTTTTTCACTTTTATTCCTCCTATGTTGCTATTATGTTATTAATCTCAAACTATTTCGAGATATCTGCAGCAATAATCTTACTGCTTATGTGTAAATGGCACAACAGTATATAAGTGTTACGCAGGTCAGAGAATCACGCTTAATCGATACCGGTGGTGTCGCCGGGCGTAATTACCACCCTTGCAATCCTGTGCATCCCTATTTCGTTTTCATCCGATGTGTTTAGCACAGTAGAATTGTTTGTTTCATTGTCAGCACCGGGTACTATTTCAGACTCATCTGAAAGATAAAAATACACGTTTAGCATAACCGAGATCAATGCGATCAGAATCGCAACAATCGATACAATCTTCCATCGATTCGCATTATGCTCAGTATCTGGCGTAGATGTCATAGATCCCCCCATCCAGCCGAAGTGCAAACGTGCCATCGTAACTGGTCGTGGTTCGGTAGATACAGGTCTCGTTATCGTCGTCGAAGTCGCCATCATCATTCTCGTCGAAGTAGCAGACCTCGGTCTCGTAATCCTGCGTCTCGTTGGTGTACGGATCATCGAAGAGCGTGAGTGTTCGTGTCGGCTCACTGGTTGCTGTGACGTTCATCCACATATTATAATCAGGATCGCAATCGTAGGGCACCGCATATACCCAGATATCCTCAGCTTCCCTGTATGCTGCGACCCGGTCGAACTGATCGTTGATTGCGAACCTGAGCGTCCCGAAGACTGCGCCGTACGTATCATCAGAGATGTAGTGGATGCCCATGTCAGTGATCTCGCCCACTGCGATCGGAACCTGATCGAGGTGCTGGACATTCTGTCCGCGCTCAAGTATGAGGAGTGCGGTACTCGGAACCATGCCCTGCTCATTGATCTCCCTGATCTGCGCATAATTGCCGCTGGTATTCAGGTAGTCGGTCACATGACGTTCGTCGATTGTGATACTCTGGGAGACGTTTTCGTAGACATCATCCCATGTCTCGGTGTTGAACCTGAGTTCATCGCCACCCACAGTCCCGTCTGTGACAAACGTTATGAGCGTACCCTGCCTGACCTTGGCAAGATCGATCACGCCAGGGAAGGATATCTTCGTTGTCGCATCCTCTGGAGTTATATCATCATCGTCGAACGAATAGATGATGTCGCAGCCCTCGTTTATCCAGTACTCGATCTCGGGTTCCTTCGAATCCTCGTAGACCACCAGAAGGTTTGTCCCATAGAGTGCAAACTTTGCATAACCCTCGCCGATGTTCCTTATAATGGCCGTGTAATTGACCATGCTGCCGTTTCCGTCTTCGATATAATCGGTCACGTTGTAACAGTACGTGCCGCTCGGATAATTGTACGGATCGTAGCCCTTTCTATCGGTGTACTCTTTGTCTGCCGAGATATCCACGTTCCTGCCGAAGGTGACGTTCATCTGGGCATCCTCTCCCTCAGACCCATCTGTTCCCCATGTCCAGTACACATACAGTCGCGCATTTCTGACGGTCGCATTGAAGGGCAGCGTCAGATTGTACCCGACCAGATACCCACACTCGCCATCGCCGCTCAATCTATTTAACTCGCCCGGGTCCGCGTAGCTACTGTTTCCGAGGGTATACACGATGCTGCCATTTATTGTGCCATGCTCAAACGTCTCAATCGAGTCATCGCCATAGTACCCCATCGACTCGCCCACCGTAACAACGGCGACTGCCGCGTTGTTTGTCTCGTCTGCCTCGTCAATAACGCTGTTGACATCCACCATCGCAGAGAGTGTGTACTCGATCGTCTCATCCGGATTCCAGATGAATTGCACAGTCTCGCTCTCGCCCGCGCCGAGATCTGGGATGCGGACCGATCCGAGGAGGATGCTTCCCACAGACAACTCGAGATTGAACGCATTCGTGACATCATAATCACCTTGGTTTCGCACAACGACCTCAATTGTGTTGTTCTTCTCCGCAAAGACCCGGTCAGGAACTTTAATCTCAGTGATTGTCAGATCCGGCTTCGTCTCCGACGGAGGTGGTGTCGGCGTTGCTGCGGCACCGCTCGCAAGCGTGAGCACCGTAATGAACGGGTGAACCGTTGTTTCGTCACCTCTTTTGAATAACAGGGAATTTCCTGCGGGATCAAAGTGATCCGAGACATCAAAGGTCTTGATATCAAAACTGTATGCGGAATCCCCCATACTGTCAGCCACGTCATCGCCCCCGATCTGATTGTCATTTATGTAAAGATAATCCTTCTCGCCGGGACTTCCGCACAGATACGCGACCGTGAGGCTGGCATCCGAATTTTCGGATGTCGCAGCAGCGAAGGAGGTGGTACATTCGTCGTGCGAGTTCTTGCCGTTTAAATTCTCGTGCCCGTCGTTTAGCCAGTACTCAACCTCTGGCGCGCCCTCGCTCTCATAGACTGCGGCGAGCGTGACTCCGTAGACCCTGCCATCGATCTCGCCCGCTGTTGTAACGACCGCAGCGTTGCTTCCCTCTTTCATGTACGATACCGGTACCTCGTAAGTTACAAGATAGACCCCAAAGCCAGTGCACACCACATTCGGGTTGGTGTCTGCCTTGCCTCTGAGGTTCAGCGTCCCGAGTGTCTGCCCATTGACTTTGGTCTCGACCGTTCCGGTGTAATCCGGAGTTCCACCCCAAATTCCGACGTACAGGCGGGCGTAGACCACATTTGCAGGCACGTTGCTGAAACTCTGGGTGTAGGGCGCATCCCCAATGCCATGTCCGCCATCCACATAAATCCCGCCTGAAACGTTGTCGTGTTTTATAGCAACGATCGGCGTACCATCGAATTTGTAATCCGCGGCTGCCTGCTGGGCAAGAGTCAGCAGCAATATGCACAATAGTAGATATTTAAATTTTGTCATAATTCACGCCAATCCCGATAATTTTTTTTGTATAATCCCGTCTCATGATAGTCTCCCCGCTACAATGATCGATGCGAGAATCGTGGGAATCACAAGGAGTGATTCAAATCCCGGTATCGATTCCGGCGGTGATTCCGTTGACCCGGAAGATGGTACCGGAACATTCTCTTTATGTTCCACGATCAGCACGGCGCCAACCGGCTGTAAGTATCCGTCGATCTTCCGATTGTATGTCATGTTGTTCTGTGGCTGGATATACTCGGTAACATCCCAAGAGTCAAGATCGAAGCACAGGTCCCTCCACACATACGCCCCGTCCTCGATGCACCCGCCATCTGCAGCATCCTTTGCAATCAGGTGACTGTTGAATGAGAGCGTGTCGTTCACACCCTCGTTTCCGGAGAGATACATCGTCTGGAGTGTGGCAGACGTAAGATCATCGGAACTCCCAAGCATCCTCTCGAAAGAGACGGTCTCACTGTCATGCTCTGTCCGGTAATTCAGGTTTATATTCCCCTCGCAGATCCAGTATTCCTTACTGGTTTCGACGGGATCGCTGTAGACCGCAACGAGCGCGGTTCCCTTGACCCTGCCATCGATCTTGCCACCTGTTGCGATCGTCACAGTGTTGTCCTTGCCGCCGGTGGCATATTCCGCCACATCGTAATGTATCCAGTATTCGCCGTTTCCGGAGCAGTAGACATCCGGATTGGTGTCGTTTAACCCTGCAAGAGATATCGTTCCGAGATCATGCCCGTTGAATACCACCGAAACCCAGCCGGTCGCTTCCTTTGTGCCGCCTTTCACACCCACATAGAGATATGCGAAGAGTAGATCGGAAGGAACGTCTTCAAAGACCTCCGTGTATGGCGAGGTTCCCACCCCGTGCCCGCCATCGACATAGACGCCTCCTACGACGGTATCATGCCTGATCGTAGCGAGGTTGAATCCGTCAGGGGCGTATTGTGCGGATGCAACGGGAAGGGAGGATAGTATGAGCGTTACCGTCAGTACATACCCGATCTCGTTGAGATGGTGGGATGCATCCTCTCGAACGATATTCCAGTTCATGATCGTCTTCTCAATGCAATGATCGATACGGTGATTATGAGAATCGTAAGGAACGGTCCGAACCCTGGTGTCGATTCTGATGATGTTTCGGATGGTGGTTGATGCGGTCCGTAATAGACCACAAGAAACGCGTTGCTCGGAGCCATGAAGTCTCCATCATCCTTGATCTGCACCGTGTTATCGCGGGCTATCAGATGCGCGCTCACATCGCGCTCATCGATTGCAAGATCAGGATATGGATCACCTGCGTATACACCGCGATACGTCTCCTCATTAAATGTCAGGGTGTTTTCACCCTTATCCCCTGAAGCGACGACGGTTGTGAGGATCGCTTTCGTCACATCCGCCACATCGCCCTGATGGACGTCTCCTTCGAAGACAAATTCCGTAGTTGCCGCCTCCGCGGTTATGCCGATCTCCTCATTGGCAGAGATGATATCACATCCTTCTTTGACCCAGTACTCGATTTCATCCCCATTTGGATCGTTGTAAATAACCAGAAGACCGATTCCGTTCATGCAGAACTTTTTAAAGTCGGTGGCTGCATTTTCAACGACTGCCGTGTACGCTCCGCCGGATTCAACCTGGTCGGTAACATTGTAGCAGTATGTTCCAGCCGGATAATCATAAGGTGACGTTCCCTTGCGGTCAGTGAAGGTCTGATCGGGATTTATCTCAGTCTCGCCGAATGTGACCCGCATATCCGGATACGTGCCTTCAGCTTCGATATAACTCCATGTCCAGTACGTATACAACCGTGCGAACTCGACTGTCGCCCCTTTTGGGAGTTCTATCGTAAGATTGACGGTGTATGTGGCGTTCGGGTGTAGCCTGCCAGAGTACTTGCTGTCCCCGATTGTGTAGATGATGTCTCCTCTGATGGTTCCGTGTTGGTATGTGAGGAGCGGATTGTCGCCGGCGTAGCTCTCTCCGGCATGGTCGTTCTGCCCGTGCCCGCCAGAGGCATTCTCTGCCGCTACCGCTATGACGGGTATGAGGGCGAGTATAAGTAGTGCTATTATAATATGTCTCATGATATAATTCACCTGTATGTAGTATTACCAATTTGCGTGTGGGCACGTGAACCTCACAATATATAAACATTTCTACACACTCCATTATCTCCGAAAAAATTTGCCATATATTTAGTGAGTTCATCTAACTATTCCGAACCGCTCAGCTCATAAGCGCCTCAAATATGTCATATAATTTGAAAACCCTTACCATCACATCATCGCGCTCCGCATCTTCCGTGCCGCATCATACCCGATCGATCCGCCGATGAGTCCGCCGATGACCGCAAGCCCGACCTGGAGCCATGAGTACCACGGCGCATAGCAGATCTTCCACGCAGTCGGCGCAAAAAGGAAGTAAAATAGCCAGTAGGAGATGAAACCACGTGACATGCCGTAGATCATGGCTGCAATCCGTGTATCTGCATAGTTCCCCTTTAAAAGCGCAACCTCCACGTCCACGACTGCGCCCTCGAGCAGATACCATCCAAGCCAGACTGTGATGTTTGAACCCCAGATCACCATGCAAACCATCTGGTCAACAAGGAAGAGCAGCATGGCAGTGCCGGGTTTTCTGACGAGATGCAGCGCGATCACCATCAGCGCGGATACCGGTATCGTGAACAAGAGTCCGCCAAACGGTCCTAACAGGTCATTAAACGTCTGCCAGAACCACCTGAAAACAACGCCGGCAAGCGCTGCGAGCAGTGCGATTGTGACAAGATCGATCGTGGTGTACATCTCAAGAATTCCGAACCGCCTGACTGCGATGATCACTATTGCGACCAGCACCAAACTGATGATGATGGTGCCATAAGTGACCCATGACGGCGGCGGGATGATTGTGATCCCGTGTATGTACTTGGTTGTGCTGCCGTCCTCCGAAACGGTTGCAGTTACATGGAACGTTTTCGTAGTCTTCATCGGGATCGACTCAGGAGGTTTCACCCGGATTCGCACGGTTGCGGATTCTCCGCCCGCAATCACCATCTGACTGACTGTCAGGGTGTTGCCATCCTGTGTAATCTGACCGCCCAGTTCCTGTGTTGGCACGGATAGCGACAGTAAATCAGGAACCGCGATGTTTGCGGTCACTTCTATGGTTTCTGTGCCGCGGTTTTCGAAAGTGATGCGTGCACCTTCCTCTGAGCCGCTTGCCACCAGTTTATCAGATGCGAACACACCCTCCTTCCGGTCGGGTATGGTGACTGTGATATCTATGTCATCAGCGCTGCCAGCCGCATAGGCGACAGAAGGAAGTAATAATGCCAGTATTATGGCAAAAACAAAGAGTAATGGTCTGTAATTCATATTAATCTCATCCTCGCTCATGTTTTTTCTTCAGGTATATCAGGAAAAATCCGATGATTGCGATCGCGAGCACTGCGATGACCGGAACCGGAATGCTGGACATGGGAGATGATTGCGTCTCATAAACCACTAATTCCGTATCGCCTTCGACACCGCTCTCGTGTTCAAGCACTAAAACCGCATTAAACGGGTGCAGGTACTGTTCACCGCCTCTCTTGAATATTACGGTATTGTTATTACCGATAAGGTCATCAGTTACGTTGAAATGGTCAAAATCAAGGTAGCCTCCTGTTTTCGCCCTTCCCACGTCTTCTCCGAGGAGTTTTGAGTTGAACCACAGTTCGTCAATCTCCCCTCCGGTTCCTGCGATCATCACCGTCCAGAGGTCTGCTTTTTCGACCGTCTCCGTCTGCACACCTCCCGGGAACAACGCTTCTCCCTGCTCTTTAGCGCCGCCATCGGCAACCGCCTTACTAAGCGCATAGTTTCCCTCATCGATCCAGAACTGAGTGTAGGGCATGCTCTCGTTTTCGTAGACCGCGACGAGAAATATCCCGTAGGGGGCGCCATTGTTGTTCTCATAAGTCGCCGAGATCACGTTGAGCCCTTCCTTGAATGTAGCATCGGTGACATCGTACGCATAGCAGCAGACACCCCATGCAGCAATGTAATCAGGTTCCTGCCGTGTTTTTAGCTCGTTATCGTTTATTGAGACGGTCAGCGTGTCTCCTTTGTTGTAGTTCCACACCGGCACATACAGGCGAGCGTAAATTATATTATTAGGAAGATCGAAATACTCGGTGTACGGGTCTGCGTATGTGAGTCCATGCCCCCCGCTGACATGGACGCCGCCATGCAGGCTGCCTGATGCTATTGTGTAGAGCGGGGTGCCGCTGCCCCGCCAATCACCAGCCATGGCTGCCGGTGAAATAACCACGATTATGAACATCGAAAGTACCAGAACCAGTCTTTTTTGAAACCGTGTCATCATCCCAACCCCGGCGCGGTCCCACCGAAACCGATGGAACTTAAGTATGTACCAGCTACCAGAAACGCGGCAATATAGGTTAGCATAAGATAATCGCCGCGCCCCAGTTGCAGTTCGTCTACAAACGTGCGGTTCTTTGTTGCGCGAAACGCGCGCGCATCAGCAGCAATTGCAATCTGTCTTCCTTTGCGCAGAAGCCCGACCACCATCGGGAAGAAGATGTGTCGCAGTGCCCTGATCTTCGTCCTGATGCCGCCCTTGATCTCAAGCCCGCGCGCTCGCATCGCGTTTATGATGATCATGCTCTCCTCGATCATCGATGGTGCAAACCCGACCGCTGAGGACACCATGAATGCAATCTCGTTTGGAAATCCGATCCGGATATTTGTGAACGGGACCTTTGTAAACCGCACGAGTCCGACGAGCAGTTCGCTTGGGTGCGTGCTTGCAACGAAGACCGAAGCCGCACTCACCGTGGTCATGAACCGAAGCGACTGGATAAGCCCGTACAACGCACCCTCTGCGTAGAAATGTATCCCACCGGTGATGTATCCGATCACCGGGAACGTTGCAGGTATTATTGTGAACGTCGGATTCGTAGGATCGCCCCAGTAATAAAAGATGGACTGCGTGAGCATGAAACCAAAGACCATCGTGCCGAAGACGAACAGTATCGCACGGATCTTTGCTGCCGACGGTTTGACCATCATCCAGAACGGCAGTGTGGATAGAAACGCGACAAGCAGGAGCTGTGGTGCTCCAAACAACATGCTTAAAACGGACATTCCGAAAACCCACACCAGTTTCACCCGTGGGTCGAGCCTGTGCATAACCGTATCTTTCTGCTCGTACCGGAACAATCCCTTCATCAGAGCTTCGTGTTTCGTGCTAATATATAAGACTTATGTAGTAGGAGGGTGCACGTCGTTACCAAACGGAATAAAAACATGATCGATATCCAAAACCTCAGCTACACCTACCCGAACATGTCCGAACCGACATTAAGCGGCATCGACCTGCACATCGATGATGGCGAGTTCGTGCTGCTTCTTGGCGCAAGCGGCTCCGGGAAATCCACACTCATCCAGTGCTTAAACGGACTCGTACCAAAAGTCACAGGCGGAAACCTCGAGGGCGTTATCGTGATAAACGGGAAGGATGTTCGAGATTATAAAGTACATCAAATGGCATCGGATGTGGGAATCATCTTCCAAAATCCGGATACCCAGTTATTTTCACTTACAGTCGGAAAAGATGTTGCATTCGGACCGGAAAACCTCGGAATGCCAAAAGAAGAAATATTAGGGCGAATAGATCGGGCTATGCGCATCGTTGGCATGGAGGATATGCGAGATCGTTTTATCTTCACACTATCCGGAGGCGAGAAGCAGCGGGTTGCAATAGCAGGCACGCTTGCGATGGAGCCGCATGTCATGGTCCTGGATGAACCGACATCTGATCTTGATCCGGTTGGCACAGGTGAGGTACTCTCTCTTGTCAGGAGGTTAAATCAAGAAAAGGATATGACTATTATCTTAATCGAACATAAAATTGATGAAGTGGTGCATCTTGCAGATCGCGTCGTTGTTATGGATCAGGGGAAGATTATCATGGATGATACGCCAGATAAAATCTTTAATAACGGACACGATCAGCTAAAAAGCATTGGCATAGCCCTGCCTCAATTATCAGAGATTATTCATGCAATGAACAATGGTTCTGGCGATTTCGAGGGAGATTTGCCAACCGGTTCATCATATAATACGATGCTTTCCAGATTATGCCAGTTACTCCGGGACAAACCTGCCAATATCGCGCGATTCAGGACTGCTCACACGCCACCCACCGGAAACGCACCGAAACCCAAGATCGAGATCAAGAACCTGCGGCACACCTTTGAAGATGGGAAGGTTGGTCTTGACGGTATCAACCTTGTGATTCCGGAAGGTGATTTTGTGGCACTAATCGGGCACAATGGCGCAGGAAAAACCACCCTCGTAAATCATTTGATCGGGTTTTTAAAGCCTGCTAATGGAACAATATTCATCAATGGCAAGGACATCTCAGACATGCGGGTGGCGACGCTCGCACAGAGTGTGGGATATCTGTTTCAGAACCCTGACAATCAGATTTTTACGGATAGTGTTACACAGGAACTGAAATTTGGTCTGGAAAACATCAAACTTCGTGGCACTGTCATCGAAGAGCGCGTGAACCGGGCTATTTCGATGATGGAACTTGCCGAGTTTCGGGACCGGCACCCACACTCATTAAGCCGGGGTCAGCGCCAGCGTCTCGCGGTGGCATCCATCCTTGCGATGGAGCCTGACATCATCGTGCTCGACGAGCCCACCACCGGACAGGACTGGGGGCATGTGAACAAGTTTCTACAGCAGATCCGGCATCTGAATGAACTCGGGAAGACGATCATCCTTATAACTCATGATATGAACCTCGTGGCAGGATATGCCAGACGGACGGTTGTGATGGACAAGGGCAAGATCGTACTGGATGGGGACACGAGACACGTCTTTTCAAAGCAGGAAATTCTGGAAAAAACCGGAATAACACTGCCTGTCATCGCCAGACTCTCGCCCGACCTGCTAAATGAAGGGGTGGATATTCCGCCGCTCCTGACCGTCCAGGAGTTAAGTGAGATCGCTTTTTCAGATTCCGGGTAGTGCCCTATAAACCGAGACGCGCCCCAAAGAATAAAATACGGTCCAGGTTAAGTCTATGGAACGTAGGCGCATGATCGATCTAATAAAACTCTTTATCTGTCTGATATTCCTGCTATACTCATGCCGATCTGACCTTAAGACCAGAACCGTGCCGAATGAACTCTGGGGCGTGGTCTTCGTTGCTGCCCTGCCGCTTGTGATCGCAGACGCGCTCGCGCAAGGGAGCAGATACCTCCTGCATACGGCAGTCTCGGTTGTGGGCATCTACGTATTCGTATACCTCTTATTCCGGATAGGCGCATTCGGGGGTGCGGATGCGAAGGCGCTGATCGCGCTCTCGTTCATCTTTCCGGCTTTTCCGGATATAGCGGTCTTCGGATACGGGCTGCCGTTAAACGGCGCACCGCCTCTCGATATCTTCGCATTCAGCACGCTTGCGAATGCGGTCTTGCTAACCATCGTCGTGCCGCTCGGAATCCTTGCATACAACCTCTGCACATTATCGGTGCGGGAGATCATGGAAAAACCGTGGTACCTGATCGTCGGATATAAGTGCAGGATATCTGACTTGGAGGACCGGCACGTCAAACTGATCGAGGATTTTGAATGTGAAGACGGGGAGGTTAAGAAGAAGTTCACGAGACGCGGCGTCGGTATCGATGATCCTGTCATGGAACGATTGGAGCAACTCGCATCGAGAGGACTGATTGGCGAGCGGGTCTGGGTGACACCCGGACTGCCGTTTATGATCCCGATCACAGCGGGATTTGTAGCTGCTGTCGTCTACGGCGATCTGATATCCAGCGGCATGATGGCGCTTCTATGATTCCTAAGCTGTACCATTCCTAAGCTGTATCGCCCCCACAAGGTTTATGTCCGCGCCCCCTATAATTTCATCCAATGAAAAATGTGCAGCAGCCAAAACTCCCGCCAAAATCGAGTTTTAGTGAGTGGTATCACGAACTGCTTGCTGCTGCCGAGATCATGGACATCAGGTATCCGGTAAAGGGGCTTTATGTGTGGCCCCCCTTCGGATTTGCACTGCGAAAGAACGTCTATTCGATCATCAGAGAACTTCTGGATGATGACGGTCACGAGGAGGCACTGTTCCCACTTCTGATTCCTGAAAACGAATTTATGAAGGAAGCAGAGCATATCAAGGGATTTGAGGACGAGGTCTACTGGGTCACGCACGGCGGCGTAACCCCGCTTGAGATGAAGCTTGCGCTCAGACCGACAAGCGAGACCGCGATCTATCCGATGTACAAACTCTGGGTCAGGTCACATGCGGACCTGCCGCTGAAACTCTACCAGATCGTGAACACGTTCCGGTACGAGACCAAGCACACCCGCCCGCTCATCCGTCTGCGCGAGATCACGTCGTTTAAGGAGGCGCACACCGTGCACACGGACTGGGATGGCGCAGCAAAACAGGTGGATCGGGCGATTGAGCTCTATCAGGAGTTTTACAGGCGGATTGCCATCCCTACAATCGTTTCAAAGCGCCCCGAGTGGGACAAGTTCCCTGGCGCAGACTACACGCTTGCAGTCGACACGCTGATGCCGGATGGCAGGGTTTTGCAGATCGGAACAGCGCACCATCTCGCGGACAAATTCGCAAAGACGTTCGAGATCACCTACGAGGATGTGGACGGCGAGCAGGTGTACGCGCACCAGACCTGCTACGGGATCTCAGAGCGATGCATCGCTGCCGCAATCAGCGTTCATGGCGATGATCGCGGACTTGTGCTGCCTCCGGAGATCGCACCTGTGCAGGTCGTGATCGTGCCGATCATCTTCGGAGACCGCGATTCGAACGAAGCGGTGCTGAGCGCGTGCGCGTCCGTGCGCGATGTGCTTACCAGTCGCGGACTTCGCGTGAAGGTCGATGACCGCGACGAGCATCCCGGCGCCAAGTACTACAGATGGGAATTAAAAGGCGTGCCGATAAGGATCGAGATCGGTCCGAGAGACATTGCCAAGAACTCGGTTATGCTGGTGCGCAGGGACACAGCCGTAAAACGGTCGGTGCCGATCGACCGGATCGCTGGCGAGGTGCTGGACTGCATGGACATGATTCTTGCTGATATGTACACTGCTGCATCGCAGAAGTTCGATTCGAGGATATTTGACTGCGAGACGCTTGATGAGGCGTTAGAGTTGGAGACGCAGGGGATTTTGCGGGTATGCTGGTGCCAGGATCCGGATTGCGGACATGAGATAGAGGATGTGACCGGGCTTCGTATGCTCGGAATCCCGGTCGGATCGGCAGGATCGGGGGCAGCCACAACAGGACACTGTGTGGTCTGCGGAAGAGAAGGGGTAGCCACGCTGATGGCTCGAACATATTAAACCGTATTGAATATAACTGAGGGATTCATATTAAACTAAAGAAACGAACCGTTTTACGGAAGGTAGGGAAGAATAGCGAAGAGACCATGGATAGTAATGAATCACCTGCAAGGGGCGATTCATCGACGCCACTGCCCGAAGAGCGGGGCATTACCAATGATACTGCCGGTAACACCGCTGATAATAACGCCTCGAATAGTTCTGACACGTTTGTGCTTCCGGGCGATTTCATAGGAACCACTGAAGAGTTCCGTGCCGACGCACAGACGTATGAGAAGACAGGCGGCGTCTACGCAGCCATCGCAGGAACAGTTAGAGTTAATACTGTTCGCAGGTCGGTTTCCGTGATCCCGTGCACGGACACGCCCCCAATCCTCAAGAGAGGGGATGTGGTCGTCGGGCAGATCGTGGGACTGCGTGACTCGCTTGCGATGGTGACGATCGCCGGTGCGAAGGGCGTCGTCGACCGGGAGATCCCGAATGTGGGATCTGCTGTCGTCCACGTATCCAACGTCAAGAGAGGTTATGTCAAGGAAATCGCGCACGAGTTCGGGATCTTCGACATCTTGAAAGCAAAGATAGTCGATCTCCAGAACATGCGCCTTGACACATCAGAGCCGGAGATGGGTGTCATGAAGGCGCTCTGTTCGAACTGCAGGACCCCAATGGTTCGGCACGACTCAAAACTCAAATGCCCCGAGTGCGGCAGAATCGAGACGAGAAAACTGGCCACAGGTTACGGAACCGGCATCATATAATGGAGGTCATGGTCGCCGAGTATGCGGTCGCAACGGGGGACCCCGACATACTTGGCGAAGGATGCGCGATGCTCGCAACTCTCGCGAACAGTTTCGCGGCAAGTGGACATCTGGTGCGGTATCCTGCCAGAGAGCAGGTTCGTGGAGTCCGGGGAGATGCGCTCAGGTGTGGTGGTGACTGTGATGACGACGGTTTCGCCACAGCGATCGAACGGATCGCGCGTACCTGCGATGCCGGGATCGTGATCGCACCGGATGAGATTCTTGCTGACTTAACCGAGATCGTTGAAGAAAGCACGGTCAATCTCGGCTGCCCGAGCAAGTCCGTGAGAAACTGTGCCGACAAACTCATTTGCTCTCGTATCCTGTCGGATAACGGCATCGCTGTGCCCAGGGTCATCGATGACGCAGATGCCGGTGGTATGGGCGGTACCGGTGGCGCAGATGCTGGTGCGCGGTACGTGATCAAGCCGAGATCGGGCTGCGCCTCAGAGGGGATCTCGATCGTAATGGATCTCCAGGAGCGATCCATCGATGTCACAGCCCGCGAGGGCTGGGCATTATCGGAAAAAGTGAATTCGAGCGATGATTTCATCGTAACCGAACTTGTATCCGGAGAACACCTGAGCGCGAGCCTGATCATCGGCAAAACCACGCTTCCCCTCACCGTGAACAAACAGATGGTCGAGATCGGAGCAGAGACCATCGAGTACAACGGCGGGGTTGTGCCGTACCAGACACCACGGTGGGACGAGGTTATGGATACAGCCGCAAAAGCGGCAGATGTGCTTGGGTGCAGGGGGTATGTCGGAGTCGATATCGTTGCAGGCGACGAACTGTATGTGGTGGATGTGAATCCGCGCCCGACGACATCGATACTCGGGATCGCAAAGGTTATCGATCACGAGATAGGGGACCTGATCATAAGGGCAGGACTCGGGGATCTTCCTGAGTCGGTCGGGGTCACAGGGACGTTTGAATTCACAAAAGAGATGCTTGGCTGTATTTTTTTACAGGATTCCGTGACCTGATTGCAAAAGCAGTCTGTTGTTGCGCAGCCGAAAAAATAATTGATCGTCCATAACCCACATAATGCATGAATTGATCCGCAACCGATAAAAAAAATGTTCCGGGTGTGTGCATCGCCTGTTGAACCATTGCGGTTCAGCAACACGAGACACGCGCCCGGAATCCGATGTTAAACTCCAAACGATTTATAATTCAATCTGATATAGACGCGATTGCAAACCGTCTCATGACTTTGTCAACTTTAATCTTGACGTTGTCTCCGATCTTTGCGCCGGGCACAAAAATCACAAAGCCTTGTACACGGGCTATGCCATCTCCTTCTCTGGCAATGTCTTCTATGGTGACATCATACTCCGTGCCTTCGGCAACTGGTGCATCGTAGGTTTCTCCTCTGAACAATTTTCTTCCTCCTTCTTAGTTTAAACCAACCAACTTAGAAAAGCGCACACAGAACTGAACTACTCAAATCCCATAAGCTGCATCGATAAATTAATTGATCAACTATAACTTGACACTCTCAGTACATAACCTTTTCGTATGATCGGGCTTTGTGACGATGTTATTTGACCGACAGTTTCATCACTTTGCGATTCCTTTCGCAAGTTCCATCAATGGGATGGTGTTTGGCAGAATGCCGCTCTGAACATTCCATGACCCATGCCCTCTTGCCTGCGATCTCGCCATCGTATACAATTCTCACCCCGGGACGCCACCAAAAGGCGTAACCTCGCGAGCAGGGGGCAGGTGGGCTTGCGATCTTGCGATCGCAAACGGAAGAAAAGTCAAGATTCGAGGGAGGGTCGTTTCCGGAGATTGGATTGAGGCACTCTTTTATGGGTTCTCGATTAAGTTCTGGCTACCGAAGCAGTACAAGCCCAAACGTCTTGATCGTCTCGTCAAACGATCTGACCACCTCAAGTTCGAATCCAGCCGCACGCACGGTGGCGTACACATCGATGCCGCTCGCCTCCATCGACGGTCTCAGCCGGTCCGGATTCCGGCAGAGCCGCTTTACGGTGTGAAAATCAATATCACCCTCCTCTGGTAGACAGGTCTCGCAGAGTGAACATGGATATGCTCCGAATCCGAATGCCTTGTAACAACCGGATAGGAATGCATGTCGCTCAAGGTTAAAGATCACAGCCTCAACTTGCAGGATGAGATCCTTGAGATGGTGGTGGATATGCCTTGGATCAACTGTGGTCTCCTTCGGAAGCCCCACAAACTCGACGAGCACGGCATCTTCGTAGTCTGAAAGTATCTTTTCGGTCTCATCTGGTGTTGGCGAGTACGGCGGGCATGAGAGGTGCTTGCCGTACGCCTTGCACCCGTATCTGCATTTGAGCCGCACCCATGCCGCTGTTTTTATGATGTCGGTTGCGATCAGCCGCAGATCGTTTGCGCCGCTATCAAGCGCTATCTGCCGCAGTTCTGGTATAAGTGTACTTAGTTCTTTCATCCGGATCACCATGGTTGTTCTGGATTATTATTACGGCTATGGCAACTTGTTTAAAGTTCTGATCGGTTGTGATATAAAACATGCCTGCCAACTTCATGCCATGGAGCGCGTACTCTGGTGGCTGATTGCCGGCACGAAAGGTGGAGTTAACCGTGCCAGAATGATCAATGCGCTGCGTGGCCGCCCATACAATGCCAACCAGTTGTCAGAGGTACTGGAACTGGACTACAAGACGATACGCTATCATCTGAAGGTCCTTTCCGAGAACAGCGTGGTTACATCCACAGGAAACGGCTATGGCGCGATGTATTTCTTATCCCCTATGATGGAGGCGAATTACGCGCTATTCGAAGAGATTTGGGAGAAAATTGGGAATAAATTCAAGTGAGGAGGTAATAACATGCAACTATCTATGTACGATCCGGTTTTTATAATGAATGTCAAGACGGTGATCACCGCAGCAAATGTGGTTCTGCTGGTTTTATTGCTGGCTATTTATGTCCGAAGTTACGCACAGATCAAATCGAAGTTCACACTGGGTTTGATGATATTTGCGTCCCTCCTGCTCCTGCAGGCGGTCATATCGACTCCATGCATACATACTGCTGCGTGCGGGCGTCGGATGTGCGTAGTCGGACCGCTTGACGTGATACCGGACATACTCGAATTTATGGCGCTTCTGGTGCTCGTTTACCTCAGTTCGGAATGAATTCGGGTACGATTTGAGTATAATTCTGGAAAAATTATATACGCGAAACCCATAAGTAACCAATGTCCTGGCTGGGTGATGATAGCGAGGCTGAGCGGCTAAACACGCGCACCTCTTGCCATCTTTGAGTGCACCCGAGAAACGGGACACGAAAAAGTAAATACCAACGGAAAATGATTATAATTCAAACTCCTCAATAAAACCTAAGATCAATTTGTATTTTTCCAGATACCTAAATCCCTTATCTGTCAATGTCAAGAACTTCTTTCCCTTTTCGTCAGTAATCTCTTTGACAAAACCCTTTTCTAACAATTCATTCAGATACTCTGAAAAACTTTGTGATGATAAATTCGAATATCTCAACAGAGGTGTAGGCTTTATAGAATTATGGTGCTGTCTGATAATCTTTAAAATATCGTATACCACCCCCAGGCGATCCCTTCTACGCCTTATTTTGTCCATTTGGTCACCTTGTAATAGATTACCCCAATCACTGCGATCGAT
>QBUV01000117.1 GCA_013572355.1 Candidatus Methanogaster sp. | reverse complement strand
ACGTAAAAATCACCATCAATGTCGCCCGTGACGCTCCTGCACATCTCGCACCGCTTCAGAACATCGACATAAAAGACCCGGTCATCTTTAACAAACCACGAAAAGAGATGGAGACGACCGGTTTTAAGGTCGTGAAGAAGTTTGAGATCATAAACGATGGCGACATGGCGATGACTGTGAAAAGCGTTGCCGCTTACGGCACTCCAGGGGCTGGGATGACGTTTAAGGTAGACTATCCCACCAAGATCGATGAGCGGAGTGCGGGCACCGTCAACTTAACGATCACCATACCTGTGACAGCGCCGGAGGGTACACACGAGGGCAAACTGCGCATCGATGCAGGTAAAGCAGGATCGCAGACGATCACGGTTAAGGTGACGGTCGAACACGCGGTCAAGTTCGAGATGTCTTCTTATGATCCCAACTTCGGGCGAGTCGATTTGCTGAAATCCGTACCCCTGGAGATATCACTTAGTGAGACGCTCGGATACAAGGATATCACCGCTGTCAAGATCCAGCGCGAGACGACTACGGTCGCGGATGGGAAGGATGACTGGATGGCGGTCAACCTGCCAGCCTCGATCATACAGAAAGGAAAAACGGTTCCGCTCACGTTCACGCTTCGGTTCCGGGGAGAGACGATCGTTGGAAGGACATATACATGGCAGTACTTCCTCGCCCACAGCGTAGGGAACGAAACGATCACCTTGAAGGCGACCGCGATGCCGATCGACATCGAGGGGACGAAGAGCGCGCTTGCCACCATGAAAGCGTCCGGAAATCCTGAGATCTCGAAGATCGCAGGCGAGACGTTTAATATGCTCTCGTCGAGCGGTGCAGGCAGCGCAGAGGCGTGGGCATCGGTTACGACCATCGCACAGAGTTCGGTCACATTTCTCGATGCGATGGATCGTGCTGTCGAGGATGTGGAAGGGGGCGATCACGAGGGTGCGCTGGACGACCTCCTCGTCGCAAGGATTGCTGTTGCGACGATGTACCGGAGTGCGAAGACGCAAGCACAGACCAACATCTACACCGCCTCGAACAAATTCCTGAAAAGCACATTGCAGGGGGAGTCTGCATACTTCGAGAAGATGGCTCTGGATGCAGGGGACGACCGTACAAGGATCATCGCGTACAGGCACAGCGCAACCGCTTATGAACTGTTAAACGATCCCGGAAGAAGCGGAAAGGCGAGCGATATGGCAGAAGAGTCGATCTCATCGTACAACCATAGAATCGAGAGCGCAAACGACCATTATGTGAACGCTGAGGATGCGATCAGGCGTGCATCCGATGATCTGTACCGGTGGGGCGATTGCGTTGTGCTGGTCAATCCGTTCGTTTACGATTCGACCTCGTACCGGTACAAGTTTGCGATAAACGAGACAGAGATCTCCGCAGAGGAGTACCTGGCAGCAGGCGAGTTCGAACTCTCTGACGAGAGCACGCTTCGTGCGGAGGAACTCCATGACCAGTGGCTCTTCCTGCTGGGGCAGTTCCTGATGCTGATGATCGGGTACGTCATTCTCTTTGCCTGCGCTGTGCTCTGGTGCGTGCTCGCATTCATGGCATTCACCGCGGATTCGAGGGAAGAGGAGTTCGGGGACGTGGTGCTGCTGTCGTGATGTCGTAATGTCGTGATACCATGATCATCGGAATCGATCCCGGACTTGCGAAGACCGGCTTTGGCATAATCGACGATGCGGGTGGCATCCGCTGCGTCAGGTACGGCGTGATCACAACACCTCCGGATGTGCGGCTCCAGATCCGCGTCCAGACGATATTTCGTGAGGTAAAAGAGATTCTGGACACACATAAGCCAGATGAACTTTCGATCGAGCGGCTCTTCTTTTCCAGAAATGTATCATCTGCAATCGAGGTGAGCCACGCACGCGGGGTCATCCTGCTCGCGGCAGCCGAATGCGCAATCAATGTCTTCGAATACACGCCGAACCAGATCAAGCAGGCAGTGACAGGATCGGGGAGGGCTGACAAGAAGCAGATGCAGAAGATGGTCGGGATGCTTCTTGGAATCGATGAAAAAATGCCTGTCGATGCCGCTGATGCGCTCGCAGCCGCGATATGTCATGCACATATCAGGTAACCGCGGTAAAACCGGTGCGCCTCAAAAACCATCCTATAGCGACCTTATCTCTGCACACCCCGGAAACCTGTTCCAGTATTCAACCATTCTTTTGGATCGGAGTCCCGTTTCCGGGTTAGCAACGAGAAGCTGTTGCGTGCATCATTGTTCCGACCGCCGGAAGGAATCGAAGAGTCGCCTACACCTTATCCTTATTGCTATGCCTATATCTGATAACCCGCACCTTCTCCAGTGTGATCAAACCATCGCTTACGACTTCATCGAGAAACGGCAGCAGTTTGTTGAGATTTTCTTCCGTATCGACCAGTTCAACAACAACCGGCAAATCTTCGGAAAGGCGCAGCAGCTTTGCCGTATGTACTCGACTCGCTGCTCCAAAACCCATTATTCCCCGGGTAACGGTTGCTCCGGCAAGATGTAACCCTCTCGCCGTAAGTACGATCTGTTCATAGAGCGGTTTTCCCTTGTAGCGATCCGCCTCTCCAATGAAAATTCTTAACAACAGTCCTTCTTCAGGCAATTTCATTGTATCACAACCTCCTGTTTATAAATATCATTAAATATTTTGAAGCGATGAAGCCAGATATAACTAATGCGATGCCCAAAACATTGGTGATCAAAACATTCGCCAATGCGAGTTTAATTTCACCATCGCGAAATAAGTTGAATGTCTCCAGACCATAAGTTGAAAACGTTGTGAACGAGCCAAGGATTCCGATGAACGCAAACGTCCGGAAATCGGAAGAGATGGTAGTTTTTTCAGATAATCCCCAGAGAATGCCGATCGCAAAAGCGCCGAGGAGATTTACGCATAAAGTGCCCCATGGAAAACCAGTGCCTATATATTTGTAAGCCACACCTGATAGGGCATATCTAAGTAGAGCGCCGATGGCACCCCCAATAGCGATGAATAAGAGCTTCGACATCTATTTTCTCCGTTTTCAGTCTTTTGGTATGGTAAATTCCAGCACCTGCACTTTTAATGATCTTTTTCGGGCGGGAAAATTGTGTGTAACCGATACATCCGATTTTTTACCTTTGTGAGCTATAAATATTTTCCAGATGACTTAACAATGTCCTCTGGTGTCAGCCAGCCCCGCAAAAACACTTGCTCTTGTACATACCGAAGCGCATGAGAATCGCTTATGTCATATTCCACAACCAGTATCACTGTCTGTAAATCTTATCGTGGTGGTCGTAATCCTCGATTATTATCAGTTTATTATAATCATCCACAGAAAATACAAGGACATAGCTTTTGTCTATTTGCACCCGTTTCAAATGCTGTAGCGGACTCCTCAGGTTTTTGTAACGGTGTGGGTCACGTCTTATTTCTTCGATCTTATTGTGGATTCGTTCCAACTGTTCCCGATTCTTTGTCGCAAGTTTGAAAAATATCTTTTCCACGGTCTTTCGGAGGGCATAGTCATACATTCTCGTCCAACCCAAAATGGCTTCTAAAATCCGTAACTTGCACCACCGTTTCGTTCTCTCGCGTTCTCATCTTTTCTATGAACTCCGGTCTAAGCTCAGGTTCCAGAAACTCGCTCTCATACTTCTGTATTATCAACTTGATCGCCTCTGATTTGTTCTTAAACCCAAACTTGGCTTTTATTATGTTCAGCACCCTATTCTCATACTCTGTCAGATTTACCATTGTTTGTACCATTGTTATCGCCCGTTATGTTTTGTTATATGTTGTAACGTATTGTTACATAAAACCCACCCCACGAGCCAGTAGGCGATCACCATTTCGCTGTTGACACTGCGAACCACATTGGCACGAGACTGTTCGAGGATCGTTGCCACCCGGTCAAAGAGTGTAGAGTCAAGTTTTGTCGGCTGCTGGTTATTGTTTGGCATCCCGAACCTCCTCGATATCAAGTGCTTCTTCTGTATCCTGTGACTCGACTAATTCTTCCAGTGCCTCGCCTGCCTGTGCCGCCGCAACCAAGTCTCGGCTTGGACGCGTTGTCAGGTAGCTCGGAATTGTGAATTTTAAAGTGAGCCGTATATGTGGAGTCAGGTGAAGAAGCTCTCGAACCATTCAGTAATGACACCTTCCGAAGCACTATATCCCCCATCAAGATAAATTGCACCGATCAATGCTTCGAGTGTTTCCGCAAGAACTTTCGGCTCTTCGTCTGCTTTCTGTTTTCCCTCTCCAACACCCAACTTAATAAACGGTCCAATTCCGAGATTTTGACCGATTTTTGCAAGCGTTTCTTCCCTTTCGAGTCCTCTCTTCTTGCTTGTTATCTCATCTCTTGTTTTGCAGCCTGATTTTATTAATAGATCAACCAACACCGCTTTCAATACCGCATCGCCAAGGGTTCTAAATACTTCTTGATCTTCGCAGTCTTGATTTTGTTGTTTTTGTTCGAGCGCGTAGGCTTTACGTGTCAAAGCACGATTCAAGAGACTTTTATCGGCAAACGAATAACCAAAATTTTTCTCGATTGTTCTGGTGTCCATACTATTTTACCCTCCTAACATCATCATTACCAACATAGTATATATCTCTGTCGTCTTTGCTCACACTCAACCAATCGAACAGCAAACAACAGCACAAAAAAGAAAAACAAATATGGACGCGTCTTCGCGCCCATATCATCAGTACCGTTTCAGTACTGCGTCAGATTATACTTCGTCTTCATCTGCACGTACGAGTCCCAGTCCGTGATCCCGAGGAGCTCAGTCATCTCCTCCATCAACGGCGCCCAGGTGTCGTCCCATTCCTCTGCCATGTTCCGGAGTCGCCCGAGACCTTCGTCCCAGACCATCGTCTCACGGTTGTCCTGCAGGCAGACGAAGAGTTTCGCAGCGCCGCTTTCGGTCTTGTCGTGCATGAAATGCTCGATGCAGTGTTTCGTATCCCAGCCTCGTGTTACCATTTTTTGGCACCTCACCTGTCGTTACTCTTGTGCATATCGAAGCTCGGGTACCTGACATCGTACCGGTTTATCATGTACTCGACCCGGAAGATGATCGCTTCTACAGCGCCCTCCGGTGTTCCGCTGTCGATTCTGCCTCGCTTGAAGACCTCCGGATACCTCCGTTCGAGTTCCCAGATTTTGTCCTTGAACTGTGGTACACTGGTCTCGCCACGCATCGTTGAGAGGAAGAGATCGTTTGTCGCAAGCGTGCAATCCGCCATATCGACATCCTCCTCCGCCTCCGCGATCGCCTTTAGGCGGGACGCCCACTTCGAGCTCCGCTCTATCGTGTGGTAGACGAGCTCCATGTCTCCGTAGACCGTCTCGAACTGGATTCTCGTGTGGCATGCATCGATCATCTTTCTGTATAGTCCTTCTGTTAGCATGTTATCACACTCCTGTTACCGCGTGTGCCGCTACTTCCGCCCACTGGTAAACCAGATCACCCGGCGATACCATACCGGGTAATGGCATGAAGAGCACGATCAGTGCGATCACTGCGATTGCCAGCACAAAAGTGTACGTCGAGGACTCAACAAATGCCTCGCCTTTTGGCTCGCCCCAGTACATCCGCATGACGACCTTCGCATAGTAGTACACCGAGAGTGCCGAGTTTAGCACGCAGATTATCGCAAGTCCCACGAGCCCTGCCTCAATCGTTGAGAGGAAGAGCACGAACTTACTCGTGAATCCGAAGAGCGGTGGAATACCTGCAAGCGAACAGAGCAGTAGCGCAAACAAAAACGCCGTCATCGGAGCTCGTTTTGCGAGACCGTCGTAGTTGCTGACATGGTTCGGGTCATCGACTTTACCGTCCTTCGACAGGATCATGTATGCGATCGCTGCAACAGCAATGAAAGCGGCAGCCTTTCCGATTGCATGAGAGAATGCGTGCATCAGCCCACCTGTCATCGCATGAATGACAGCAACACCAGGTGCCGGATCGTATGCCACTACCACGAAGACGACCGCTATGTATCCTGCGTGTGCGATCGAGGAGTATGCAAGCATCCGCTTGACACTCGTCTGCACGACCGCAAGAATGTTGCCGACAGTCATCGTCAGAACCGCAAGGATCATGAATGCGATATACCAGTCCACTTTCATCGCAATTAGTCCGACGATGAATATCCTGAATGCCGCAGCGAATCCCATCTTCTTCGATCCCGCAGCAAGGAGTGCTGACACGATCGACGGTGCTCCCTCGTAGGTGTCTGGCGCCCACATGTGGAACGGCACAAACGCCATCTTAAACCCGAATCCTGCGATCAGCATAACCATCGCAAGCAGTATCGCGGGTGTTGTAGCCAGACCCGGATTTGCTCCGA
The DNA here is from genome assembly GCA_013572355.1 of Candidatus Methanogaster sp. Classification (GTDB taxonomy): domain Archaea; phylum Halobacteriota; class Methanosarcinia; order Methanosarcinales; family Methanogasteraceae; genus Methanogaster_A. Next base: position 11,432 of record QBUV01000117.1, on the reverse strand, counting down.
AGACCGAAGCTATCGTATCGATGTTCGTCGAACCGGTGAGCCCGTAGATGTAGGATATACCAAAGACCATCAGCGACGAGGATAGTCCTCCAATCAGGAAGTACTTCAGAGCCGCCTCGATCGACTTCGGATCGCGCTTGTCAAAGCCAGCCATCGCATAAGTCGCGATACTTGCCAGCTCGAACCCGATGAAGAGTGCCAGCAGGTCCTTTGACATGGCAACAACCATCATTCCGACGGTTGCAAGCAGCATCATTGAGTAAAACTCATCCTGACGCGGATTGTCGCCATACGCTTTCAGCGCTGCAATAGCAACGAGAACTCCAACGATCAAGAACATCGCGTTGAAGATCTGTGCGAATGGATCGACCACGATTGCGCCGTAGAACGGTGCGGAATCGAATGCGACGTTTAAGTCCCAGCCTTTGAGCACAAGCCCGAGCGATGTAAGCAGTCCGACAAGGGTTATGTATCCAAGAATCTTCTTCTGCTCGATAAATAGTCCTGTGAGCAGTACTATCACCGCTGTGGCGATCACGATCCCTATGGGGAGTAGTGCTGTGTAGTCTACCATGGGAATGCACCTCCTGCTGCTACATGAATGCCACCTATCGGCAGAACATCACCGCTTAAGAGGAAGTACTCGGCAGTGGTCTGCATCATGCCTATAATCGGCTCCGGATAGATGCCGAGTATCACAAAGATGATCGTCCAGACTGCAAGCGGTAAGAACTCAAACCACTTGATCTCCTTGACGTCTCCGAGATACTCGTTGTAGGGACCAAACATCGTTCGCTGCACAGCCCATAAGTGGTAGCCGGCAGTAAACGGAATGCTAATTGCTGCAAGGATCACGAAGATCGGCATCGTGTGGTAGCTTCCACTTAATATGCCGAACTCTGCCACAAATCCGCTGCAGAGCGGGAGACCCAGTGATGCGAAGAATCCTGCAATCATAAGGATCGCCAGCTTTGGCATCTTCTTGGTGAGTCCGCCAAGGTCATCGATGATCCTCGTGTGCGTATGATGCTCGATCACACCGCAGCAGCCGAAGAGTACGCATGTAATGATCCCGTGTGAGAACATCTGGAACATTGCTCCAGTGTGTGCCACGACTCTGGCCGGATCCATTCCTGCAAGAACGCTTGCTGCAACACCAAGGGATATGAATCCCATGTGCCCGATACTCGAGAATGCAACAAGCTTCTTCAAGTCCTTCTGTGCGAGTGCAGCAAACGGACTGTAAAGGATACTCACCAGCCCGAATAGCGCGATTAAGTAGATGAACCACGTGGATGCAACTCCCATCATCGGCAACAATACCCGGAAGAGTCCGTAGCCACCCATCTTCAGCAGCACGCCTGCAAGTATGATACTGCCGATCGTTGGCGCCTCAACGTGCGCATCGGGAAGCCATGTGTGGAATGGCACAGACGGCATCTTCACCATGAATCCGAACATGATTGTTACGAAGATGAAGTCGAGCCAGAACTGGCTGATCGGAAGAAGACCGTCCTTGTATGCGTTAATCAGCGTCGGGATATCGAATGTGAAGATCCCTGTCGAAGCTCCGTAGAAGTAGTACAGCGCAAATATCCCGAGCATCATCAGAACGCTTGCGATATGCGTGTAGATCAGGAACTTGATCGCAGAGTAGTCCTTTCTGGGTCCGCCCCATATTCCTATCAAGAAGAACATCGGCAGAAGCGTTAGTTCCCAGAATACGTAGAACATGAAGAAGTCCAGCGACACAAATACGCCGATCAATGTCAGGTCCATCAGAAGCAGGAGTGCAAAGAACTGGTTCGGTCTCTTGCTCTCTGTCCACGAGAATATCGTACAGAAAGCGCAGACGATCGTTGCCAGTATCACCATCGGCAGACTGATGCCGTCTACACCGACGTGATAGCCGATGCCGATTGATGGCATCCATGTTCCGGATTCCTCAAACGCATAATGCGTAACCGTGTTGAAGTTCGCATCATACATCAGGTACATCAATATCGCGATTGCGAGCGCACCAAACGATGATACGAGTGCAACGCCTCTTGCCTGTGCTGTGGTCTTCGTGAGCAGGGATAGTATCGCTCCTGCGAGTAATACCAGCATAAGGATAGTTATTAATCCCATATTATAGTCCTCCTCTGAACATAATGACCAGTATCATCAACATGCTCACCCCAAAGATAACCGCGGTTGCGTAGTTCTGGACAACACCGGTCTGAAGTTTCCTGCCAACCTGTCCTGCTTGGATCGTGATCCAGCTCAGTAGATTGACCACGCCGTCGATTACGTACCTGTCCAGCACATCCCAGAACGTGAAGACCGTCATGATGATCTTCTCTGCGATGATGTCCTTGAAGAGGTAGTCGAGGTAGTACTTGTTCCAGAGGATCTGGTAGAGTGGGTTGTCCTTCTTCACATACTTGCTCACATCGATACGGTTCTTGTAGTAGACCGTTGTCGCGATTGCAAGTCCTGCAATCATCAAGAGGAGCGGCAGGTAGATCACCCATTGTGGGGGGTGTGCTCCGTGCTGCATCAGGGTATTTCCGCCCAGAAGTCCGATCTCATGGAGGTCAAGACCCGGGTATACGCCAGATGCCGTTTGCGTCTCATGAACAAACGTCTCCTCAAGGAAGTGCCAGAATTTTACGCCACCTCCAGTCATAATTCCAAGTCCCAGTGCAAACACCGATAGCACCACAAGCGTCGTCTTCATCCAGAAGCCGCATTCGTGTGGACGTATTGCAGGATAGCTTCGTGGTTCACCGGTCATCGCAAGGTACCATGCCCTGAATGTGTATGTGGCGGTCAGGATTACACCGAGTACAAGGAATATCCATACCATGTATCCGAGGTCACCGCCGTTGGTTGCGTAGATGTACGCATCCTCTATGATCCGGTCCTTGCTGTAGTATCCGGCAGTGAACGGGAATGCAATCAGTGCAAGCGCACCCGCAAGCATCGCATAACCGGTCCACGGCATTCCCTTGAGTAAGCCACCCATCTCCTTAATGTCCCGAATGTTTCCGATTCCATGCAAAACAGAACCGGACGACAGGAAGAGGAGGGCTTTGAAGAATGCGTGTGCAACAAGGTGGAAGATTGCGTAGGCAACCGCAGCAACTCCGAGCACTGCGCCGCAGCCGAGTATCGCAATCATGTAGCCGAGCTGGCTGATTGTGGAGTACGCAAATATCCGCTTTAAGTCGTTTACCACGAGTCCGAGTGTCGATGCATAGAGAGCAGTGAATGCTCCCATGAATGCCACAATCATCAGTGCATTCGGTGCTGCAAGGAATATCGGGAATGCCCGTGCGATCAGGTATACTCCAGCAGTAACCATCGTTGCAGCGTGAATCAGTGCGGACACTGTAGTCGGACCTTCCATCGCATCAGGAATCCAGACATGCAGCGGGAAACCCGCGCTCTTGCCGAGCACACCGCACATGAATAGTATGCAGATGATCGTGAGCGCACTCATGCCAAAGATCGTCTCATGGCTTAAGTGTTCAAGGTTCTGGAAGATGTTGTTAAACGAGATTATCTCCGTTGTTATCCCCTGCTTCACCATGATCGTGTACATCATAGCAATTCCTAATAGGAAGAGACAGTCTCCGACAGCGCAGGACATCCATGCTTTCTTTCCTGCGGCAGCCGCCTCTGGCTTGTGCCACCAGAATCCGATCAACAGGTACGAACAGACGCCGACCATCTCCCAGAAGATGAAGAGCTGGAGCAGGTTGTTTGACAGTACCAGTCCGAACATGCTTCCTGTGAAGAGCGCGGTCTCTGCGAAGTAGACGTTCTTTGCACAGTCATGCGACATGTATCCGATCGCGTAGAAGTGGATAAAGAACGAGATGAACGATACCATACAGAGCATCGCAAGCGATAGCGGATCTATCGTGAATCCTGCGACGATGCCTGGATAGAACCAGTCCCATGAGTACTCCCAGAATCCGAGTTCCTGGACGTACACGTTGTACAGACAGCCGTACGAGATTATCATCGAACCAAGGATCGATAGGGTCGCAAACATCCCGCCCTTACGCCAGGTGTACTTTCCGATGAGTAGTTCGAGAAGGAACCCAATCATTGGCAGCAACACGATCCAGTGTGCGTACAGCCTGAAATCTATTGTAGTCAGGTTTGGATCCATCATTACCACCTCAGGAGTTTAACGTTCTCGATATCGATCTCTGTCCGCAGCCGGTAAACCATCAGGATGATCGCGAAACCAACTGCCGCTTCAGCCGCCGCAAGTGCGATCGAAAACAGCGCAAAGACCTGGCCCGATACATCGTTGATGTGTGTCGAGAATGCGACTAGGTTTAGGTTCGCGGCATTGAGCATCAGTTCAACGCACATCAGAAGTCTGATGCCGTTGCTGAGCGTCATGATGCCGTAAGCGCCGATTGCAAAGAGTATACCCGCCAGAAGCAGGTAATATTGTAACGGGATCATGTTGTTGCCTCCTCATCCTCTTTTGCGAGGTAAATTCCTCCGATCAGTGCAGCGAGAAGTACGAGCGCGAGCACCTCGAAGGCTACCACATAAGTCGTGAATATCCCTGTTCCTATGTGGACGATACCTGACGCATCATTATCGGTGAAGGTCAACGGCTCTTCGACCCATGCAGTCCCCATGACTGACATCCCGACAACCGCCAGGAATAGCAGTGCCACGACCGCGTTGAGTATTTTACTAATCATATTCAACCTCCGACCTCTCGTGTGGTCAACATCACCGCGAATATTATCAGTATACCGATAGCTCCGATATACACGAATATCTGGACGATGCCGACAAATGCCGCGTTGCTCAGGATGTATATCATAGCCACTGCAGCGAACGCTCCGAGAAGATACAGTGCGCTGTGCACGATCTCCTTTGATGCGACCACCATAATTGCTGTGAATATCAATACTACCGCAAGCACCGCAAAGACAATCAGTTCAAAACTCTCTCCAAGTGTCATTTATATCACCTTCATATCATTGAGAGTATCAGTAGCAGAGCCACGAGCCCGAAGGCGATGACCTCTACTACGTAGTCTAACGGTTTCATTGTGGATTCCATCTTCATTCCTCCTCGCCCATCAACTGCGCAGGACCGTATATAAGTGCGTACCTGTCAGGCGATACTGCCTCCGTATACTCTTTCGTCATGATAAGCGCGTCATTCGGGCACTGATCCACGCATAGTCCGCAGAACATGCAGTGTCCGAAATCGATCATCGGGAACCATCGCCCGTATCTGACGATCCTGATTGCACGTGTCGGGCAGACTCCGGCGCAGATACCGCATCCGATGCACTTATCCCGATCGAGTTTGTGCATGCCCCGGTATCGATCCGATACCTCGGTCGGCACCTCAGGGAAGAGTCTTGTCACACTCGGTCTGAATGTGTTCTTTATCATTTCCTCAAAGTTTTTGAGTACCATTGTGATCACCTACCAGGGCCATACCAGCCCTAACATTACTGCCCATATCAGATTCACCATAGCAAGTGGCAGGAGAACCTTCCACCCTATCGAAGTGACCTGATCGATCCTGATTCTTGGTAGTGCCCATCTAATCATGATGACAAACATCATCACGAGCACCCATTTCGCCACGAACACTCCAACTGGTAGTAGTCCGAATAGCGGGATGTTTAAGTCAACGATAAACTGGGGTATATTCCAGCCTCCAAGGAAGATCAGAACCGCGATACACGATCCAAGCACCATGTGGATGTACTCAGCAAAATATGCAAGTCCAAACCTCATGCCGCTGTACTCGGTACCCCATCCTGCGATCAGTTCCTCCTCTGCCTCGTTCTGATCGAATGGCACACGCCCCATATCCGCAATCAGCGCAACGCCGAAGACTACGAATCCGAGCGGCATTACGAATGCGAACCAGACGATCGATCCTTGCGCATTAACGATATCAACGATGTTAAGGGAGCCTGTAACGATCACAACGCTCACGATCGTGAGCCCGAGTGCGACCTCATATCCGATCATGCGAGCGATGTTTCGGAATGCGGCAATCACAGAGAACTTGTTGTTCGATCCCCATCCTGCCATGAATATTCCGATGATGCCGATCGCGGATACCGCCTCAAGATAGAGGATGCTGATATCGAACTGCGTAACTGCAAGCGGATAAGTGGTTCCGTTGAAGATAACCGCCCCAAACGGGATTGCGATGATCATCATGAGTGCTGATCCAAACATCAGTACCGGCGCGGCAACCCAGACCGGGGTATCAACTTTGTCCGGTTTTATATCCTCTTTCGTGAAGAGCTTGATCGCATCAGCAATCAACTGGAGCAGCCCGTACTTTCCGCCGACGCGGTTCGGTCCGATTCTGGACTGAATGTCGCTTGCGTACTTTCGCTCAAGCCATACAGCAAACATCGCAGCGACCATCATTCCGCCCATTGCACAGAGTCCGATGACTCCTCGGATCCACGGACCCCACCAGTTTTCGTTTCCAAGTATGGTGTATAAAATTCCAAGTAGAATGTCCATCTGTTCTTCTAACATTTCTTACCTCCTACCTGCTTATCTGTCAGCCTCACTGTTGCACGAGTCCATCGATGCTGCGATTGCCGGGACGTCTGCGATATATACATTCTTAAGCATCGGTGGAAGCCCCTGCATCAGGGCAAAGGCAGGACCTCTGATCTTGACGCGGTACGGCTTGTCTGTGCCATCGCTTACAATATACATCGCCATCTCGCCTCTCGGATCCTCGATTGGCACATACGCCTCCCCGGGCGGCACTCTCATCGATGGAGTCCGTCTTCCGTAAGGTAGTTCATCGGGGAAGAGCGGTCCAGGTTTCATCTGGTCGAGTGCCTGCTCGATGATCCAGCAACTCTCCTGCATCTCGTTCACACGAACCATTACCCGGTCGAAGATGTCGCCGTTCTTTGCGGTCTGCACCTTGAAGTCGATGTCAGGGTATGTGAGCGTCGGGTAGACCTTGCGCACATCGTAATCGATCCCGCTCGCACGAAGCGCTGGTCCCGTAAGTCCGGCTTTCATCACGTCTTCCTTTGTGAGTGTGCCGACGCCAACAGTCCTCATCCGGTAGGTGCGGTCACTTGAGAAGAGTTCCTTGTACATCTCGCACTTCTCGTTGATCATGGAAAGCACATCGATCGCTTTCTCACGCCATCCATCGGGCAGGTCCTCACGCACGCCTCCGAACCGTGGGAAGCAGTGGGTGATCCTTGCGCCAGTGATCTCCTCGATCAAGCCGAGAACGTACTCTCGCTCCCGGATCATGAACAGGAACATCGTGACAAATCCGAGATCAGTTGCGTACTCGCCAGTCCCAAGTAAATGGCTCTGGATTCGGGATAGCTCCTGCATGATCACCCTGATATACTGTGACCGTTCAGGCGGCTCGATATCGAGCAATCGCTCAACTGAACTGACATAAGCCTCGTTATTGGAGAGTGATGCAAGATAGCAGATCCGATCCGTTACCGGAAGCCCCTGGATGTATGTCATGCTCTCAAGGATTTTCTCGATTCCTTTGTGTCCGTAGCCCATGTATAACTTTGAGTCCCTAACAGTCTCACCACTGAGCTTAAGATCAATCAGGAACGGTCCCGGCTGGATTGGGTTCTGCGGACCGATATGAAGCATCATCTCGGTATCGTCGAGCTTATACGCGTCTTGCTGTGGCTCATGAATATATTCGGCAGCCAGTTGCCGCATCCGTTTCTTAACGTCGTGTTTGTTAACCATTGCGACCACTTACTCCAGATAATGCCTCTCAGAGGGCCACGACTTCCATTCAAGCGGGTAATTCTCTTCGACGATGCTTTCCTGATCATCCGAGTACGGGTACTTTGCAGTCGTCTGCGGATACTCAGCATAATCCTTACGAAGTGGGTATTCACCCACCATATCGTCAGATAAGACAAGTGGCGTCAGTTCAGGGTGTCCATCGAAGTAGATGCCCATGAACTCGTAGACCTCTCGCTCGTACCAGTTCGCATTCCACCAGACAGGAATAACCGTGTCAATCGAGGGATTCTCGTCCCGCACAACGTCTGCCTTTAACTTCACGATCACCGAGTGATCGTACGACGCGAGCACGTAAACCACCTCGAACTTGTTCTCGTCCGGGAAATCGAGGCTCGTGATCCCTGATAATCTGTTGAATTGTAGATTATCCTTTAAGTACGAGCAGATGTCAACGATTCCGCCCTTATCGACGTTTGCACAGACTATGTGCGGCGGCTGCGAATCGATCAGAGCGTCCGCAACAGCGTCCGGGAACTGAGATTTTAACGAATCAAGTACTGTCGTTTCGTCCATCCTCATTTCACCCCGTACATTGTGCCCTTGTCGGTCTTCGCCTTGATCTTCTTCTGGAGTTCTATGAACCCCTGGATCAGTGCCTCGGGTCTTGGCGGGCATCCGGTGATATAGACATCAACCGGGAATATCTCGTCGATGTTCTGCAGCGTGTTGTATGATCTGTAGAACGGTCCGCCACTTATTGAGCAGTTGCCCATACAGATGACCCATTTTGGCGAAGGCATCTGTTCGTACAATCGCTTCAGTGCCGGGAAGTACTTGCGGACGATATATCCACTGAGCACCATCACGTCCGCGTGTCGCGGCGAACATCTCGGAATGATTCCGAATCGATCGGTGTCGTAGTGGGAACAGCCCGCGGCGATCATCTCGACGCCACAGCACCCCATCGGCTGGGTCATGAACCAGAGTGAATTCTTCCTGCCCCAGTTTATGACGTCCTGCGCCGGCGATTTCTTGAGAAACTCATGAATCGCGCCCGTCGTGGTGGTTATAACCTGCATTGGTGTTCTAATGTCTTTTGGCATAATAACCTCCTTTTCAGCGCGTCCACGTGAATGCGCCTTTCTTCCATGCGTAAATATCTCCGATCACCAGTGCGATAATAAGGAATATAGTCATCGCACCAACTGCCGCCAGTTGAAATCCGGGAATCGCTTCCAGAACTACCGAATTCTTGTAACAAACAGCCCATGGATATAAGAAAAGAACCTCGACATCAAAAAGCACAAAAACGATCGCAAGTAAGTAATACGAAACGTTGAATCGCACCTGTGCTTCACCTATCGGATCTTTTCCGCCCTCGTAGGTCGTGTTCTTGAATCTGGCAGGGTTTCGCGGAGTGATCTGCTTTACAATGAACAAGATGACGAACGGTATGATCAATGCCAGAATAAGCATCACCATAATCGGTATGTAGTCCAGTATCGCATCCGTCATCGTGTCAACCTCCTAATCATATCTTCAAGCCTCCTTTAGTATACGCTTATGATATCGGTCATAATCGACCTATACTGTCACGTTTCTATGACTGTACCATAGTATAAAAGGTTTATCATATCCAAGATGCGGTCAACTTGTCGGACGCTGTGGCGGATTTCAGGTGATGGAAAAAAGGTTAATAAGGGAGGTGTTGTTCTGACAATGGTTGGCACATTTCCACACCCCGGAGCATATCAGGGGTTAGGGAGTTACCCGCTCCCACCGACCATCGCGCGGTTTACAAGAATGTGTGGCGAGCCATCGCTCACAGGCACTGCCTGCCCGCTCTTTCCGCACCTGCCCGAATGAAACGCGAGATCGTCTCCGACCGCTGTTATGTTCTTTAAGATCTCAAGCGTCTGCCCTGAGAGCGAGACGTCCCGCAGCATCTCGCAGATCTCGCCATTTCGCACCACATACCCGAGTTCGGCATTGAACTGGAAGATTCCCTCGCCTGTGTTGACCTGCCCGCCGCGTGATCCTTTAAGGTAAACACCATCCCTTAGTTCCTCGATTATCTCCTCAAAACTCATATCGCGGTTTGCGATGAACGTATTGCTCATTCTCGGTATCGGAATGGCGCACCCTTGCGCACGCGCGTTTCCGCCACTAATACTACCATCATCACTATCACTACTACCACCATCGCTGCCACTGCTGCCACCAAGCCTGCCTGCGGTCTCTCGCGAGTGCAGATACGAGGAGAGTACTCCGCGATCGATCAGTGTCGTCCGTTTCGCAGGCACGCCCTCCGCATCGAACGGATAGTACCCGTACTCGTGCATCGTCGGGTCATCGTAGACCGTAACGTGCTGCGATGCGATCTGTTCCCCGATTCTGCCGGCGAGGATCGAGGAGTTCTCAAGCACCAGATCCGCCTCCGCGGCATGCCCGACCGCCTCATGGATGAAGACGCCTGCAAGTTCGGGATCGAGCACGCATGGCATGATTCCGCCCTCTGGCTGGCGTGCATGTAGCAGTTCTGCCGCGGTTCTCCCTGCCTTCTCTGCAAGAGCAAGAGCGTCGTATTTTTTGAACAACTCGTAACCGCAGACGCCGAATCTGCTCTTCCTTCCGGACTGGTATGTCGCGCCATCGGATGCGACCGCGGTGATGCCAAAACCGGTACGGAACATCTCATGTTCGAGATCGAGCCCTTCCGAACTCTGGTACCGGACTTTGACGCATGATTCGGAATAGACGGCAGTTGTGCTGGTAACACCATCGGTACCTGCGTGCCGCTCGATATCCCTGATCAGTTCGATCTTTTCCTCGATCGGAACGTCTCTTGGATCTTCTTTTACGGTTAACTCTGCCGGTGCCGCCGCTTCTCCGATCGGAGCCAGATGCACCGCCTCTCGCGGAACGGTCCTGTTGATGCTTGCAGCGAGTTCCTCTGCCGACCGGAGTGCCTGGTCAAGGTTTGCCAGATCATCCGTCGTCACAAAACCCCATGAACCCCCGGAGAGTGCACGGATGCCCGCGCTGCTCGTAAAATTGTTTGTTATCTCCTCGATCTTTCCGTTATCGAGCACGATGCTGGTGGAATACCCGGACAGGATTCGGATATCGTAAAAATCACAATGCATAGTCTATCTCTTCTTTGCTGATGCGCATATATCTTGGGGTGCAAAGCTAAGAACAGTGGATGCGCCGACCGGGGATCGAACCCGGACTTGGGGCTTGGAAGGCCCCAGTCATAGCCATTAGACCATCAGCGCTTTTGTGGTATCTCGATACTTGAGGATTTAATACTATCGATCATCCGGGGGTATTGCCCTAACGCTGCACCGGGATAAAAAAAAGTTAAAATCCGCAAACGTTATCTGTCACCACGAGAGAAATATTGGTAGGAGAAATGTATATGGATGGAAATATTCGAGCTAATATTAGTACGGGATTACATGTTACAATCGTATTAAAAAAGGACCAAAAAACAGGTAAACTCACAACAGGAGTTGTTCAACGCATACTAACAAATTCCCGGACACACCCGCATGGAATCAAAGTTCGTCTTGAAAGTGGTGAAATAGGCAGAGTGAAAGAAATTTTAGATCGGAAAGTTTAGGTAGATTTTTTGTAACTACTCAAGTATCTAAAACCACTATCAGGGGA
>QBUV01000116.1 GCA_013572355.1 Candidatus Methanogaster sp. | reverse complement strand
CGTGTATGGCGGAAGGTATGACAGATCATATCTGGATGTGGAAAGAACTGTTGATGTTCAAGGTATGCCAATCAACTATAAATTAGGATAGTACCGATCAGGGATTGTGATCGTGGGTTCGTCGTCGTCCCGTACTTTAAAACCCGTAAGCCCGCTTCCGGAAATGCGCTGCAACCGCAATCCTTATTACCCGATAGACAGATGGCAGAATCGTGCATGTTGCCCGGATGATGTGCCCCCATCTGAGATAACAGATGCATTTCAAGGCTCAGCTGGGCGATTGTTGAATTGTTGTTAGGTGCATTGCCGGTACGGCAGGATGCGCGAAAATTAGTAGGAGGTAGAGAAAAATGGTTAGTATCGAAGATATTCCGGCAGAGGTGAGATGGGAGATTGCAGCCAAAGCAGCGAGCGCAACACCAGTAGCTTATGACATGGTCTTTCGGGAAGTTCTTGGCGATAAGTACGACGAGATCGAGCGTCCGATCTACATCGAAGCAGGAAAGGAGATGAAGAGCCTTGCAACTGCTCTGGGTCTGCCAACGGATAATGCCATGGACCTTGGCGATGCTCAGAGCGTTCTTACAACGATCCTCTACGGACCCGAGTTTGTGTTTGGAAATGTAGAGGGGACCGAAGATCGAGCGGTAGGTACGGTGACCGGGTGTGCCGTGTTGAACCGGACAAATGAAATGGGACTGGACCCGAAAGTGGTTTGCCTTGGAGCGTGTCAGACCTTCTGTAAATCGACTATCGAGAACTTAAACCCGAAGTACACCCAGAGGTTCACCAGTGCTATGTGCGCCGGCGATCCTTACTGTGAGATGGTGATCGAGCTTAAGGGATGAACTGAGGTATGGCGATGCCATGGGCGGGGCTCTGATAAAATCAGCGTAATCCGCGTTAATCTGTGGCTAAAACAACATTAGCCGCTGTCTGCGCAAGCAGCGGCGCAGCCATTGACACAGATAAACACAGATCACGGGTCGTTTGTACTATTGGATTCAGTTAAAGACTCCACACGATACTGAGCATGTACCAGAAACAGACGCGTGAACCAGAGCCACCCCCTCAGAAATCATTAAAAAGCCACCAAGCATACTCTTCACACATGGATAGTAGACTCCCCGACCGGATCGACTCAAAGACCAGCGACACCCTGCGAATTCTCACCGATCTTGTTGGGATGCAGACAGCGGTCCCGCCCGGTGACAATTACGAGGAGATCGTCGATTACCTGATGCCAAAGTTCGCCGATCTTGGATTTGAGGTTGAGAAGGTGTGCATTCCTGAAGAGATATTCAAACAGAAGATGAAAAACCCGGAACTGCATGGAAAACGGGCGAATCTGCACGCGTATCTCGATGTCGGAGCTGACCGGACGCTCGTGATCTATACGCACCTCGATGTGGTTCCTGTAGGCGATGGATGGACATTCCCGCCGTACGAGGGCACGATTGCGGACGGCAGATTCTATGCACGGGGATCTGCGGATTCGAAGGCAGCGATTGCGGCACTCTTAACCGCTCTCTCCCTGATCCGGGAACTCGGCATCACACCAGCATACAACCTCAACATCGCACTGACAACGGACGAGGAGATCGGTCCGTACTCAGGACTTTGTTATTTCGCTGACATCGGTCGCCTGTCCGGGGATTATTTCCTGTGCATGGACGGCGAGGGCGATAGTGTCATCATCGGCACAAACGGGATACTCACATGGCGGGTCGATGTTTTCGGAAGGACGTATCACAGCGGCAGCAGTTTTTTAGGCGTAAACGCACTCGAAAAATCGGTTGCGCTGATGAACGGGCTGCTTGCACTGAAGAGCAAGGTCGAGGACAGGCAGTCCGAGATGCCGAGCAGTCGCGTAATCGCTGAGAAGACCGGTTTTTTAAATGTGAAACCGGTTCTGAATATCACGATGATCGAGAGCGGCGTAAAGGAGAACGTGGTTCCGGGGAGATGCACCATTCGCGGCGACCGCAGGGTGATGCCTGAAGAGACATTCGATGACGCAATCGATGAGATCGAAAGAGCGCTGGAGAATGCCGCAGATGCAGACACGAGATACGATTTCACTTATGAGGTCGGTTATCCGCCGATGTTTACCGATGCAAGCCATCCATGGATCGGGCAGGTTCTGGATGTTGCAAACGAGGTATCCGACCGCAAGATCGATATCGCCGGAGCGCAGGGTAGTATTGACGTCGCTTATGCGATCGGGATCACAGGGCAGCCGGTCTGCGGCCACGGTGTCGGGCGAGTGCTTGAGAGCCGGGCACACGCGGAGGATGAGAATGTGCGCCTCGAGGACCTGGTGCGGTACACAAAGTTTTTGGGGCTGCTCCTGACAGAGTGAAGTGATACAATGAAATCCAAAAAGCCCCTCGAATTCATAAATTCCAAGAACGCTATGCTTGCGGCGATAATCATGTTCAGCGTGCTGTTCATGATCCTGATCATAGGGATGCTCATACCGCTATTCACAGACGCTACCCTCGATGCCGGGTGGTTTAATAACCGGACGATGCTTCCAACCCTTCTCCTGGCACTGCTTCTCGGCGTATGCCTGCTTCTGCCAGACGTCTCGCCGACAAAAATTCCCATAATACTGGCGATTGTGCTTGTAACAACCGCGCTCTTTGCGTACCTATCGCCATTTCATAACGCCGCGATCGACGTGTCGGCGCCGGTACTTCTCTTTGCCACGCTTGCGGTCGTATACCGGATCATTCGGCTGCCCAAACTGACACTCCGCAGCGTAAGCCCGCATATCATCCATATCGGCATCGTTCTGATCCTGATCGGAATCGTCGTGAGCACAAACACGAGGATCGATGGATCCACGGTCATACATGACGGTGAACTCGGCGTCTACGAAGGGCAGCCATACACCGTAAAGATCACCGGCATCTCGGATCGATACGAAGGCGCGCCTTATGACGAGTACCCGGGCTCATCCTATGTGACCCTGATCGATTTCGAACTCTATCGCGGGGGCACGCTGATCGATCGCGATGAGGTCAAATTCATCACGGATTTCAAGTGGGGGCAGTCGTATGCCACGAACTACGTCTACCGGTCGCTCACAAAAGAGGTGTTCATCACCACGAAGATGGTCGAAGGCGACTACGCCAATCTCTACATGCGCACAGCGCCATGGATCACCGCGGTCTGGGGCGGGATCATCCTGATGTCTCTTGGAATAGTCCTGCTCATGTACTCGGTTGGAACTGGGAAAGAAGGGGCGAAAGCAGCAGAAACAATGAAAGGAAGGAAGGAAGAGACGAAGAAAGAGAAGAGAGGGAAGCGAGAGAAGTTAGGGGAGCAAGAGGAGAAAGGGGATATCGACAGAAGATACGAAGAGTTGCTGCAGAAGGAACTGTCTGAACTGAAGCCGAGATAGGGAAGAAAAGAAACGGAAGAAAAGGAAACGATGAAGACGATCATCATCGGAGGTGGGCTCTCAGGGCTTGCATCCGCGTACAGGCTGCTAAAAGAGGACACATCCGATGTAACCATCCTTGAAAAAGGTTCCGAAGTCGGCGGAATGGCTGCGAGTTACCACATCGGCAACTATCACATCGAGAAGTATTACCACCACATCTTCGAGAGCGATTCCGAACTGATCAATCTCATGAATGAACTGGGTCTCGGTGCTGACCTGCAATGGCTCAAAGGAACCACCGGATATCATATCAATGGGAAAATATACCCGATGAACACGCCGATCGAACTGCTCAAGTCTCCGCTCTCGGTTCCGGACCTGATACGGCTTGCACGCACCGTCCTTGTGACCAGGCGGGCAAAGGATGAGGAGATCTATAAACTCGATTGCGTCACCGCAAAGGAGTGGATCCTTAAGAATGCCGGAAGATCGGTCTACGAGCGGTTCTTTGAGCCGCTCTTGCGGAGCAAGTTCGGTAGCAGCCACGACCGGGTATCTGCTGCATGGCTCTTCGGGCGCATCAGGATCAGATCGAACCGGTCCACGAGTGGCGAGAAGCTTGGATACCTGCGCGGAGGTTTTCACCGCCTCGTCGCACGCCTGGCAGAATCGATCGAGAGGATGGGCGGGGAGATCAGGACAAACTGCGAGGCGTCAGAGATCGGAATCGTTGATGGAAGCGTCTCCGGTGTCGATGCTGGCGGACGCAGGGACTGTGATTCCGTGATCTCGACGGTGTCCCCTCATGCGCTTTTAAAGATGGTTGCGGATGCGCCTGATATCCCGTATCAGGGGACCGCGTGCGCGCTCTTTGGCATGAACCGGCCACTGATGAAGGATATGTACTGGTTAAACATAAAATCAAGCGTGCCTTTTGGTGCGGTCATCGAGCATACGAACTTCATCCCGGTCTCGGATTATGGAGAGCATCTGGTATACGTGACCGCGTACTTCCAGGACGACACCGATCCGAGATGGCGGGCTTCGGAGCAGGAACTGATCGATTCATATCTGGGCGGGCTTCTGGAGTTGTTTCCGGGTTTCCACCGCGATGACGTCTCATGGTGGAGACTTGCGCGGGATATCGACACGGCTCCGGTGTACATGACAGATTACATCAAGAAGATCCCGCCGTATTCCACCGATATCGAGGGGCTATATCTTGCCGGCATGTTCTCCCGGACCAACTATCCTGAACGGAGCATGAACGGCTCTATTCTGGCGGGATTCGGGTGCGCGGAGGAGATCAGGGCACAGGCACATATCCGTGCCTGAAATTACCTCTTCTTACCCTTCCCTGCCCCCTTCTCCCCTCTCCGCTCGAAATGCATGATGTAGATGTCAGGTCTCGGCGTCTTACCGCTTGTTATGGCAAACTCGGGATAGCACCGGTCGCAGAGCACACGCCAGTTGATCGCGGCAACGACCGAACTACCAGGAACGAGTCTTGCAAATATGAAACTTGGCGGAATCTCAAGACGCGATGCGACCTCTTTAAAGAAGAAGAGCATCTGCTCCTCGAAGACCTCGATATCATCCAGTTCGAGCCCACGAACATTCACTGTGATGCCGCTGCACCCGCACGGCAGCGCGAAGACGTCCAGTTCTGAGACCATGACCGCCCTTGCAAGCATCTTTCTCAGGTTATTTTCGATATCGCTTCTTATCTGCAGGATTTCTTTCGTGATCATGCGCTCACCTCAGTTTTATCTGCCATTTCGCTCCACAGAACCATCTCTTCATTCTCTGTGCCGCCGCCCGCGTACACCTTGACAGCCCGGTCTGTCAGTTCCCTGCAGAACCCGCAGTTGGCGCAGACGGTCGGGCAGTTCTTCCAGTGATCTATCGCGCCATCAAAGTCCCGGTTTGAGATGTAGTACAGGTCTTTGAGTGCCTTTGGGCAGTCGAGCAGATCCATCAGGTTGCCATCGTACGACTCATCCGTATATGCGCTGACGCAATTTAGGATCCAGTTGACGAAATGGGTTCTGCCGCCGATCTTGAAGACGTCGGTGATATCCGCATACTCCTTGATATCCTCCGGTCTGATCCATGGCGAGACTGTAATCAGTTTCGGATCCTTGATCCGGAGCATTATGCATCGTTCGTAATAATAATCGTCGAGCACGTTCGGACGTGGTTGCGGACCGAAGGCGTGGGAGAAGAAGTTGAAGTGCGCATACCGAAACGGGCACTGGTACAGGCAGCCCTCGTTCACGAGCAGTTTTAATTCGCAGTCCACAGCATCCCTGATCGCATGGAGGACGTCAAAGTGCCTGTGCACATCGGGATCGACCACGATCGAGTGCGCGCCAAGATCCTCGTAGAACCTGGCTTTCTCTGGCGAATCCACAAACGACAAGACCGATACGACCGGCAGCATCTCGAAATCCCTCGCGATGATCTCGACAAGATACGGATCCGCAACAACGATGGTATCGACTCCGCAACTATCGAGCTGCCCGAGATACCAGTGGATGAGGTTAAAGCCCTCCGGCGTCAGTTGGCGCCCGCCCAGACACGAACTGTTGAGCACGAGTTCCACCTTCACACCATTCTTGTGCGCATACAGGGTTTGCTCCCTGATATCCTCGATCTGGGGCGAACTGAGATTGCTCCTGCCGGTACCCACGTAATCAGGCGAGCCTGCCATGAATATCGAGTAGATGTCCTTTCCTGCTCCGGATATTAGTTCCTTGAGTCCATCGAAGTGTCCCGGATGCGGTACGTACAGTTTCTTTTTCATTGTCCTGCGCGGTCTGTGGTTTCTGTTGTATTAAAAATTTGCCGGCGTTTCCGAGCCACCCCCTGAGACTTGACAGCCACTGGCAGACGAACCCTTAAGAATATAACCGACAATATATTCACATATTCGAGATGCGGAGGGTTTTCTATCAAACAGGAGATATGGATCGAGAAGTACCGACCAAAGAGACTGGCGGATGTGGTAGGGCAGGATAACGCAATCGGGCGGTTGATTTCGTACGTGCACACAAGGAATCTGCCGCACCTCATGTTCACAGGTCCGCCCGGAGTCGGCAAGACCGCGTCTGCGGTATCCATAGCAAGAGAGCTCTTCGGCGACACATGGCACTCCAACTTCACTGAATTAAATGCAAGCGACGAGCGCGGCATCGATGTGGTGCGCCACAAGATCAAGAACTTTGCACGAACATCGCCTGTCGGGGACGCCGAATTCAAGATTATCTTTTTAGACGAGGCAGATGCCCTGACAGGCGATGCCCAGTCTGCGCTTCGCAGAACGATGGAACGGTACACCAGAACATGCCGGTTCATCCTGTCATGTAATTATTCATCGAGAATCATAGAGCCGATTCAATCGAGATGTGCGGTCTACCGGTTCGGTCCGATCACGGACGAGGCGGTCGTTATGAGGATCAGGTACATCGCTGACTGCGAACACCTCGATATCACGGACGACGGGATCGATGCGG
Organism: Candidatus Methanogaster sp.; assembly: GCA_013572355.1. Taxonomy (GTDB): domain Archaea; phylum Halobacteriota; class Methanosarcinia; order Methanosarcinales; family Methanogasteraceae; genus Methanogaster_A. Next base: position 10,948 of record QBUV01000116.1, on the reverse strand, counting down.
TCAAATACGTGGCACGCGGTGACATGCGCAAGGCGATCAATGCACTGCAGGCTGCCGCAATGCTCAACACAGCGATCGATCGCGATGCCATCTACCAGATAACAGCGACCGCGCGCCCTGAGGAGATTAAAAAACTCATCCTGGGTGCATACAACGGGGATTTTGCAGAATCCCGCAAAAAATTGGACGATTTGTTAACCAGACAGGGACTATCCGGAGAGGACATTGTCGGACAGATATACCGGGCGATATTCGATGTCGGAGAGATTTCTGATCGCAAAAAGGTTGATTTGATAGATAAAATTGGAGAAATTGATTTCAGAATCACAGAAGGTGCGAACGAGCGAATACAACTTGATGCGCTCCTTGCACGGTTTGTGCTATCTGGAGGAACTTACAATGACTGATAGAGTACCTACTGGAGTACCGGGATTTGATGAACTGTGTGAAGGCGGGCTGGTGCGGAACCGGACATATCTGCTCTCCGGAACATCCGGTACCGGAAAAACAAACTTTGCATTCCAGTTCCTGTACAGCGGAGCCACGCAGTACGACGAACCCGGTATTTTTATTGCGACCGAGGAACGCCCCAGTTACCTGCGGGAGAATCTTTTGAAATTCGGATGGGATATGCAGTCGCTCGAGGAGGAGGGTAAACTTGCGATCATCGATGCGTGTTCCACAAAGATCGGGATTCCGTCGCAGGAACGATATGTGGATGTGCGACCATTCGATATGCGCGCGCTTCTCGACCAGGTCATCACGATACAGGATGAAATCGGTGCAAAACGCGCGGTGATCGATTCGAGCACGTCCATCGGATTCAATCTTCAGGATCCCGCAAGGATCAGGGTTGAACTGCTCAAACTGAGCACGACCCTCGAGATTCTCGGTCTGACATCGCTTATGACCTGCGAGATCGTTGATGACGACCTGTACAGCAGATTCGGTGTCGAGAACTTTGTGACCGATGGCACGATCCTGCTGTATAACAAGCGGGAAGATAACACGCGTGTCCGCAGCATGGAGATATTCAAGATGCGCGGATCAGACCATAAGAAAGGCATCTATCCGTACGAGATCACATCAGAGGGAATGGTCATCTATCCGCGTGAAGAGGTCTACTGAGGCATACCTGGACCGGAGATGCGCCTCCACAACCTCTTTCACATAGACCCCTCGGAACCGATATTCCTCGCCGAGAATAGTTTCAGCGATCAGAGGGATGCCCCACTCACAGGGAACTACCTCGAACAACTTGAGAATGGCGGTGATGGCGAGTCCATAATGGCTCGTCAGGAGCGATCCGCGGGCAGGGGTGGGGTGTTACGACTGACCGAGCACGGCATTCCGATCGCTATCGCAGTTTACGTGCATTCGCAAGGCATCGATCACTGGCTCGTGCTCACAAACGCGATCTCGAAGGATGAGCGTTTTTCAGAAAGAGTGTCTGATCTCTTCGGAAGCGGCCGCGAAGGGATTGAAACAGATGCGTCTGATCTACGCAGTGCAGTGATCGAGTATTATTCCATCTTCCTTGTGAACCAGTGGCTATGCGAATCGTGCGCACGCGAAGATATGCCGTACCTTGATCTCGGCGTCTTTGTATCGGTGCGCGAACTGATCCATAATAGATTGGGGGAGGAATCACCGGACGATGAAACGGACTGTGAACCGGAGGAGCGGAGCAAGCGACTATCGTATCTCTTTCGCGAGATCGGGGGCAGGATCGAGCTTGACCTATCCGGCGCAGACGTGCTCGAAATCTGCTGCGGAGATGGCAGCGCCACTGCTGCGCTACGCGACCTCGGATGCGACCCGATCTGCATCGACTATGACAAATGCGACATCTGTGACGGGCTTAAGAGCGGGCAACTCCGCGAGGAGCGGTCGATCGTTCTTGATGCCACAGAACTGTCATCGTTCTTCGGTCGGGAGTTTGACTGCGTGGTAGGGTTCATGGTAGGTCCGATCCAGCCATTCAACGAGGATATGTGGGCATCGATCCTGCGCGAGTCTGTAAAGGTCGTGCGGACTGGTGGGATGTTAATCTTTACGTTTCATACTGGCGAAGAACTTGGATTCGCTTACAAGGTACTCGAGGGTTGTGGGGTCTCCGGGGAAACGTTTGAGAATCTCCCTGATACGGAATCGCCAGCAGGGCGGGGAATTACCGGATATGACCGGTGGGTGTATGCCGGCAGGTGGGACGGCCATTCACCGCCAGCTTTATAGCCGATTCCCGGAATATATGATCACGATGCCAGTAATAGAAGTAAGCAACGAGACCCTGCGCCAGCTCGACCATCTGCGCATCCAGATGCAGGCAGCCAGTTACGACGAGGTGATCAGGCATCTTATGGGGACGGAATATGTAAGACCTGTGTATATCAGGGATCCGGAGCCAGAGCAGAAGCGCCCGGATGACGGGATCGGAATATACAAGGTAGAGTGAGTATAGGGTGAGCAGGGGGTAGCGACACTGTTAAATACAGACAGTACGATGGTTGTATTATTACACTGGCAAACAGTGTAATCATTGGAGGCATATTATGAAACTACTGGTTAGCCCGATCAACACGACCGAGGCAAAGGCTGCGCTTGACGGCGGTGCCGATATTGTCGATGTGAAGAATCCGAAAGAAGGATCACTTGGTGCGAATTTTCCATGGATGATCCGCGCAGTTATTGAGGCGATCGAATCCAAAAAGCCAGTCAGCGCAACGATCGGCGATTTCAATTTCAAACCAGGTACAGCATCGCTTGCTGCACTCGGTGCTGCCACGTCCGGCGCTGATTATATCAAGATTGGATTGTACGACATCCAGACCACAGACCAGGCAGAAGAACTGTTGTCAAATGTTGTGCGGTCGATAAAAGGATACGATCCGAACAAATTTGCGGTAGCAGCCGCGTATGCAGATTATAGGCGTATAAATTCTATTTCACCATTGTTACTCCCTGCGGTTGGCGCGAAGGTCGGTGCCGATGTGGTGATGATCGATACCGGCATCAAGGACGGCAGGTCACTCTTCGAGTTCATGAGCGAGGAGGAGCTGACCCGGTTTGTGGATGATGCACGCGATCTCGGTCTGACTACGGCGCTTGCCGGAACGATCAAGTTTGAGGATCTGGACGTATTAAGGCGGATCAATCCTGATATCCTCGGCATCCGCGGAGTGGTCTGCGGTGGCGATCGGAACGATGAGATCAAGCAGGAACTGGTCGAGGAATTCAAGTCAAAGATGTGATCTGGCTGGGAGTGGCGGTCTCGTAAGGGGTCGTAGCGAAATACACCGGATCGCCGGGATCGCTCTTCATGTTGTGGAATCAGTGTCACAATCCCTCTTCGGATTCGTGACATTCGTTTATTCGTGATTTAGTCCATTTTTACGAAAAAAATCTACAAATAAAACATGAATGAAACGAATTGTACGAATGTTATTCGATATCGCAAGCGTGTTCAAGGATGTTCAATCTGACCCGAGTTATTTTGCGACAGCCCCCCCAATGGGCCGGCGCGAGTTTGTCCATCATCCCGGCTAAAACCCGTGCACAATGTACGGTCCAAAGATCATGAACACAAACGAAACAAGGATCAGTACTGCAAATGCTACTGCGATGCTTTTTGACAACTGTTCTGCGTTGTGGTCGCTTATCACCCGCCCGAATAGCGAGTGGATGACATCCTTGAATACATGCCCCCCATCCATCGGCAACGCTGGCAGGCAGTTGAACAGTCCGGCATAGAAGTTGATCCAGCCGATCCAGAGTAGCGCACTCGCGATCCAGAAGACGAGGGCGCCGTAACCTGCAGCCCATCCGACAGGCTCATAGAACTGCATCGAGTTGTCAAATCCGCCAAATCCGCCACCATCGAGTTCTATCAGCGGCATCGCAAAGATGAAGAGCCAGCCCTCGATCCGGTCCAGGAAACTAGGGATGTTTTTTAAGACATGTAGCCTCGCAGATGCCGGATATTCCCCGATGGTCATGCCGGCGAATTCGATCCGTGTGGTGGAGATCACGCCCACGTACCCGCAACTGCGGTCTGGCGAAGAGCCGAGTTCAACCATGGTTGAGTTATTCCCTGCAAAGAAGACCTCGACCGTCTGGCCCGGCACGGTTGTATTCAGAAACGCAATGAAATCGGTGGTATTGTCGATTCCGGTATCGTTGATCTGCGTGATGGTCATACCTTGCGTGAGATTTGCCTGCGCTGCAGCAGAATCTGGCATGACCTGCTCGATCGTGACACCGCTTTGCAGGATGGCGTCATCCCCTGCAAGCGTGAAGATCTCGCGCTTGTCCCGCCCCTTCGTATGCATCGTCATCGGCATATCATCTCTGGTAGCCATGGCAATATAGAAGTCGTGTGCGGTCTTGATTGTTACATTGTCCACCTGTGTGATCACCATACTCTCTTTTATGCCGGATTGCGCTGCAACTGAGTTTTCATCGACCGATGCGATCACAACATCGCTGACCGGAGCTATACCTCCGAGGACGGGACCGAATAAGAGCGAGAATGCGATCAATGCGATGACGAAGTTTGCCATGACGCCTGCTGCAAGTATCCTCATCCGCGCTCTTCTGGATACGCCATTCTCTGCCCCGCCATCCCCTTCCTGCTCCACCGTACTCTCGCTCCTGCTTCCGTGCCCAATTCCGCCCCCGGTCTCGATGGGATGCCTGACAGCGTAATCATAGCCAACCCCAATGTTGGTGCCGGTGCCCGTATCCCGGACTTCTGCAGGGTCTGGCTCCTTCTTCTTCCCGAACAACTCCTCTTCATCCGGCTCTGCAAATCCTCCGATCGGGACGATCCCGAGCAGCAGCGCGCCCATCGATTTGACGCTAACACCCTCGGTCCTGCAGAGAACAGCGTGTGCAAGTTCGTGCACAACCAGCGTGACCATAAGCCCGATCGCGCCCCAGACAAGCGGGATGTAATCGTTCAGACCCGGGATTAAAAAAATGTTCTGCGGGGCATTATATTTATCAGGCAGGGGCATCGCGCCCTCGTACAATGCCTGGAGCATCACGTAGTCGGTCAGGAGCACTATCGTGAACATGATAAACATCCCCACGAGCATCATCGGTATCCCGACGTTTCCGAAGAATCTCCAGAACCTGCGCGGGTATGCCAGCACCGTGAGTAGCTTCTGCCCGCGCATGGTGCGAACCATCAGTATGGGTCCGAATGCCGACATGTTGTACCGCTCAAGAATTCCCTGTTTACTTAGAAAGGCAAAGACGATCCAGCATACGAGTAAAATGATGAGTGCAATATTTAAATAGTTCACATTACTATTTTGTTGCCGATGCGGTATTAATACTTTGTACCGTTTCAGGAGTCACCGCGAGAGAACATGACCGTCCTTTTACCGAATTGTGTGGGATCGATTTGACCACACAGATATTACCTATTTTTTGGTGGCTACTATGTTTATGCACACAGACGACAACAACAGAAACAGAGCATGTATCCACTCTACAAACGCCCATGGTTCAGTGTATATCTGGACGCGGACGGCAGTATGACCATGAGCGGCATCCTTGCGCCCGCGATAAAGCCATTCACGTCTGATCTTCTCGATATCTTCGAGAGCGCAAAGCCGGTCGGCGTAGATGGGGGGGAACTGATCTTCTCGACGTGGGTGCCGCCGATACCAGGGCGCGCGTTTGATCGGCTTGTGAAAAGCCAGCTTGATGCCAGATTCGGAAAAAATATCCCGGATCAGGTCACGATATCGATCACGGAGGAGTGTCCCAACAGGTGCATCCATTGCGCACTTCCCGATACCGAAAACAAGGCATCACTGCCGCCAGAGGTGGTGAAGGATGTGATCGATCAGGTGACCGACATGGGCACCACATTGATCATATTCGACGGCGGCGAGCCCATGATGTACCCTGAACTTGCAGAGGTGGTCGGGCATGTCGATCCTGATAAGGCGATTGCAACCGTCTTTACGTCCGGAACAGGGCTTACAGTGGAGCTGGCAGAATCGCTAAAGGATGCCGGACTCTTTGCGGTCAATGTGAGCATCGATAGCCCGCATCCTGCGGAGCATGACCGGATTAGGGGGAGAAGCGGGGTATTTGATGAGGCGCTCTCTGCGATCAAAAACTCGCTTGCGGCAGGCATGTTTGTCGATATCTATGTCGTGCTATCCCCGATGAACATCCATGACCTGAAGGAATTTTATTCGCTCGCTGTAGAAACCGGCGTCCACGAACTCTCGTTCTATGAGATCGTGCCGACAGGGAGGTGGATCGACCACGAAAGCGATGTTTTGAGTGATGCGGATCGTGAAACCCTTGATTCGTTTGTCAAGTGGGCAGCAAACGATGGAAGGGTGCGGGTATTCTCGATACCGCACGCGATGAAGACAACGGGATGTTTTGCAGGGAAAAGATGGCTTCACATAACGCCGCAGGGAGATGTGCTGCCCTGCGCATGTATCCCGATTCCTTACGGGAATATTCGGGAGGAAAGCATCGATGCGATCTGGAAACGGATCAGGAAGGATTCCGCATACAACGCGAGATCGTGCCTGATGCGGAACACTGATTTCAGGAGGCGGCTATGACCGCAAAGAACATAATCCCGCTCTCGATGGTTGACTGGACTGGTCATGCTGTAACGGTTGTCTTTCTGATGGGATGTCCGATGAGGTGTCCATATTGCCATAATCACCAGCTTCTAAATGCCGGACAACTCAGCTCCGAACCAGCCAACATCGAAGAGATCGAATCAGAGATTAAGACAACTTCTCCCTTCATCAGTGCTGTTGTGTTCTCGGGTGGTGAGTGTTTCCAGCAGTTCGACGCGCTCCTGCACCTTGCGGAATTCGCACATAAGCTCGGTCTGCTCGTCGGAGTGCAAACGAACGGGTATTACACCGACCGGATCAAGCAGATGATTGAGAAGCATCTTGTTGATCAGATATGCATGGATGTGAAGGCGCCTCTTGAACGCGATGCGTATCTCAGGATCTCTGGTGTCGATGCTGCTAACCGGGTCTCGGAATCACTTGGACTGTATGAATTATGCAAGGAGAACGAGATCGGTTTTGAGATAAGAACGACGGTGTTCCCGGATTTCATCGGATCGCCGCAGGAGATACAGTTAATCGCTGAATCCATACGGGAGATTGCAGGAGATGTGCGGTACATCATCCAGCAAGGCATCCCGGAACACGCATGGAAGGATATGCCTGAGAGGGCATACACCCGGGATGAACTGATCTCGCTTGCACAGATCGCGAGACAGTTTTTATCGGACGTCAGGATCAGGACGAAGGAATCTGGCGAGGAATGTGTATGACGACCGTTGAAAGCATCATCAACGTTGTGACCTACTTCAGTTTCTACCTGTACTATGTCCATCGCGCATCGCTCATCGCAGTATTCCTGCTGCTGCTGGTTTTTTATATTTTGTACAGAATATGCACAAAGGATCTCAGATCGATCCCATGCGCGGTCAGCACGATTCCCGGGAGACTGCTTGTATGGGATCGAAAGAGCAATGTCCGTGCAAGGATGCATCAGTACAGGGAACTTGCCATGCGACCGCGAGTCTACAAGATGCTCATTCCGCTCATCGTTGCGGTAGTGATCGCGTATATCCTGCTTGCGCACCTGTTCTTTCCCGCGGTCGTCACGTCGGGAAGTATGGATCCGACACTCGTGAAATACGACGTCGTCCTTACGCAGAGACTGTATCTGACGCCTGATGTCGGGGATATCATCGTCTTCGATGTCGAAGAATCCCGGCTCCCTGTGGTTCACAGGATCGTCTCGGCATCCAGTAGTGGAATCAGGACAAAAGGTGATGCAAGGACGTTTCAGGACGGTTGGGTGCTTAAGGAGGATCAGATTAATGGCGAACTGATCACTTATGGCGGGGAGCCGATCGTGATCAAGAACATCGGTAGATACATCCTGTTTGACCCGTCCGAAGAGGTCGTCATCACAAGCCAATACGGCTCTGAATTCTACCGCACAGCCCAGATCATCAAATACATAAAGAAGATGGGGCTTACGATCGCAATAATATGTATCTTCCTGTATATTTACTTCGTGATGACCGAGCGGCGCTAATCAGGGTCCTGAAGTGTAGCATCCACAGACCTGTGCCAGTAATACTCAAATAGCGCATTTCCCCACTCGATTGCAGCATGGTCCTCGCTGACGAGATCGGCATTATAATCATACGTACCGTCAGGTCTGAAAAAGCCAAGTGACAGGACCTTCTCAGTTACCGTAAACGCAACCCTCACATCCTCCTCGATAACCCGCAGACTGAAGTTTGGCATGGCTTTGAAACGCTGAAACACGTCCTCATGTCTCTCGCGCATCAGTTCCAGTACCGAAGAGGTTACCACAAGACGTATCGCGACCTCATGCTCCGCGAACATCTCGAACATGCCGGGCAACTCCGGATGCAGGAACGGCGAAACCCCATTTATCACCTTACACCCCTCGAGTAGTTTCAGGAAATACCTATGTACTTCAAAAAGATCTGCCGGGGAAGCCTCCACAATTTGAGATCTGACGAGAGAACCGATATTCCTGAAAAACAACTCCGGAATCACGTGTGTTTCATGGTTCTTCCAGAATTGTTCCTGTGTTTCGAACATGTAGAGCGTTTCAATGAAATCGATCAACTTGGATGAGATGAGCCTTCCAAACGGCGTCACGTTATATTGCCGATCCTTCTGATATATAAGCTCTTTTGACTTTAACTCCGCTAGCACCGGCAGGATGGTGGACGTCCGATAACCGAACTCATCCTTCAACTGGTCCATAGTCATTCTTTCTCTATTTAGACTGATCAGCAGTTTGACACGCACTCCCGATGTTGTGAAAAACTTCAGTTCATCCTTGATTCCATTGTACAAATCGATTTCCGGAATCATACAACAAAAATGTACACCACATTTCTTAAGTGTTCCCCATGGTGGAGAATGGAATCAGGCAGATCCATGCGCCTATGCTCATGATGATCCATTCCCCGTCCAGCAGTATATCCCATGACATATCACTATGGTGCTTTGTGTTGCAGAAGTAGAGGATATATAAATACCCATATACCATGCTGGCGATCAAGATTACGCAATATTTACTGAACAAATCTAAAAACAATACAAACCATACCACAAGCAGAGACTGAATGAGCAATAGCATTTGTCTTGTTCTTTTTACCCCGATAACTACCGGAATCGTCTTTACGCCATTTAATGTGTCCCCTTCCACATCCCTCACATCAAACAGAACCGTATTTATAAAGACCTTGCTGAAGAAGAAAGGGAAAATAAAACACAGTTTAGCATAATTAGGCAGATGAAGCGCGGGCAGAAATGCTGCGCAAACCGCCAGACTGAAAGCAACGATGAGACTCTTCACAAGGAATATATCCTTTAACCTGGGAATTCCGATTATCGAAAGGGAATTCGTGCTGTAGACGATTCCTGACAGGAAGGGGACCAGCAGGATGCCCGCAGCAAACGGGCTTTCGATCAATCCGAGAAGCAATGCTGCAATGTACGAGGCTATGGCAAGAGTTAGCAGAAACTGCTCATTACCCGCTACAAAGGTACACCGTGCCGGCATATTTATCGCGTCCTCTTCCCGATCTGTCACTTTGTTAAGACTGTACACACTGTAGATCACAAAGAACATGGCGCAGAGCAAGATCGGGTTCAGTGCTACATCGAGCACAATGAATGAAAAATAGAGCATCGTCAGACTGGTAAACGCTGTGAATACCGAACTCACCATCAAGAACGATATGATGTCCCCTATCCTTGGAAGATATGCTCTTCTACTCTTGCTGATGACAATGGTCCCCACAGATCACTACCCCACCGTTAGTGGGCGTCAATCGTATTTATATTTTTCTTTACCGTGTTACATGATACGTCATATTAATAGATCACAACCTGTATAACCTGCCAGCCCAGACCACCTTGAGAGCAACATCCTCCGGATTCCCGTCCACATCCACCCTCTTCTCGATCACAGGCATCTTCACGCCTGCAAGCATCTTCCTCGTGAGTGAAAGATCGCCACCAGTGATGATCATCTCAACCTGGTCGTCCACCAGCTCACTGAGTTTCTCCTGCACTTTCTTTATGTGATACAGAACATCCTGATCCCGGCCGCGCTCGAATCTCCGCTGGCTCCACCCGCCTTTGGTATGCTTTGCCTGGACTCCGGTACGCACGATCTCGGCGCAGACCTCAGATGCTCCGTCGTCACCCCAGTCTCGGTCCCTGCCGCCACCCCGGACGATTCCGACGACGGTGCGCCCCGCATGTGCATACAGGGCGCAGACAGTCGAGTCATACGCAAGCATCCCCTCAAGCGGATCCAGATCAAACGCGTCAGCAGTTACCCAGTCCGATCTCTCGATCACAAACGGGGGCACGACTGCTATCGAAATGCAATGATCCTCGTCATAGAACAACACTTTTCCATTGTACGATCTGATCTGATCGAAGAGATGTATGCAATCCGCATCGATCGTGTCCCCAAACTCGAAATCGGATGTTCTTGCGTTCGTGTTGAGGTAGATCGAGTGAAAGGTTCCGGGCTTCGACCGCATCGAACCCAATTCAAGCACGATATTCGTAAGACCGCTTCTGTTTAGCGGGTACGTGCCGCTAAACGTTATATTTTTGGACGATTCTTCCCTGAGTACCGTAAGTTCGTTTTCGAGCGTTGTTATTCTCTGATGAGCGCGATTCAGTACTTCTTCGACTTCCTGTTTCCTTGCGATTGCGGTTTTTGTTTTCTCTCCCCTCTTATCCACTCTCGTCTTTAATTTCTCATTCTCCGCGCGCAGTTCCCGGGTCTGCTGCTCCAGGTCACTGATCCGGGCTTTATATTTTTTATTTCCGAATAAGTCGAAGGATTGTGCCATCATTGGTCTATTAAT
>QBUV01000115.1 GCA_013572355.1 Candidatus Methanogaster sp. | reverse complement strand
TTTGGAAAGTTGGGATCGTTTCTTGGTCCGCCAGACTCTCTCGCGACAATATGACACTCCTCTCCAACCACAGATTCATCATCTTCAGGAGTTGAGCCCATAATCAATTCGCACTTGCAAAATGCGCAGCGAGTTCCAGAACGTCCCCAAAGCAACTTTCTGGTTTTATTAGTTAGAGCCATCTTTGGATTATATGTCAGTCACTTATTCCTCTACTTACCCATAAAAGCAACCACAACGCATTGATTAATCTCTTTGAAATCACGCGTTATCAGGAAATCGATGAACTTCTGTTCATCCGCTCCCCCTATACCAAGATGCGCATCAGATACCGCAACGATCAACATAAACATACCACTCCATCCCACCCGATCCTGTGCACCCTCTCTATTCAGCACCTGCACAGCCTCACATCACCCCTCACACATCCAGATTCTCCACCTCTCGTGCATGTTTCTCGATAAACGCCCGTCTCGGCTCGACAGCATCTCCCATCAGTATCGTGAACATGCGATCCGCCTCCATCGCGTCCTCGATTCGAACCTGAAGCATCGTCCGCGTCTCAGGATCCATCGTCGTCTCCCAGAGCTGCAACGGGTTCATCTCGCCGAGACCCTTGTACCGCTGCACCGTGACACCAGTCTCTCCTATCTCTTCCCGTACAGCGTTTAGTTCCTCGTCTGAAAACGCATACCGCCTAACCTTTCCCTTCTTGACCTGGTAGAGTGGCGGCTGCGCGATGTAGATGTATCCCGCCTCGATCAATCCGGGCATGTACCGGTACAGAAACGTCAAAAGCAGCGTTCTGATGTGAGATCCGTCAACGTCAGCATCTGTCATAATTGATATTTTATGATACCTCGCCTTCGCAATATCAAACTCCTCCCCGATCCCGGTCCCAAACGCTGTGATCATCGTCCTGATCTCGTTGTTGCGCAGGATCTTGTGGAGCCTCGCCTTCTCGACATTCAGGATCTTGCCCCGGAGAGGCAGGATCGCCTGGAACTTCCGGTCCCGTCCCTGCTTCGCGGAACCGCCCGCGCTATCTCCTTCCACGAGGTATATCTCGCTCTTTGCCGGGTCACGCTCTGAACAGTCTGCAAGTTTGCCAGGAAGACTCGATATTTCGAGTGCACTTTTGCGTCTCGTCAGTTCCCGCGCTTTCTTTGCGGCTTCCCACGCTTTTGCTGCCTCCAGTATCTTATCGATGATTTTTTTTGCGGTCTTTGGGTTCTCTTCGAGAAATTCATCGAGTCCTTCCCCGACGAGCGACTGGACAAGCCCCTTCACCTCGATGTTCCCGAGTTTCATCTTGGTCTGTCCCTCAAACTGTGGGCTTGCGAGTCTTACGCTGATTACAGCTGTCAAACCCTCGAGCGTGTCCCTTCCGCTGATCTCCCTGCCCCCTTCCTTCACAAGTTTGTTCGCCTTCGCATACTTGTTGATCGACCTTGTGAGTGCGGTCTTAAACCCGCTCAGATGCGTCCCGCCCTCCTTTGTGTTGATGCTGTTCACGAACGATAGGATGTTCTCTGCGTATCCCTCGTTGTACTGGATTGCAATCTCGATATCTGTGTCATCCTTCTGTTTCTTGAAGTATGCAGGATCGTGAAGGCTATTTTTATTTTCGTTCAGGTACTCGACAAACGAGACGATCCCGCCGTCGAACTGGTACGTATCCACCGATGGCGGGTATGGCTCGCCCCGTTCATCCTTGATCACGATATGCACGCCACGATTTAAGTATGCAAGTTCGCGGAGCCGTTTTGAGAGCGTGCCAAAAGAGAACTCAGTCTCCTGAAAGATTCTGGGGTCCGGCTTGAATGTGATCGCGGTTCCGGTGCGGTCGGTCTCTCCTGTGACCAAGAGATCGCCTTTTGGAACTCCCCGCGCATACTCCTGCGCATGCACCTTGCCGCCCTTGTGTATCTCGACGCGCAGCCACTCCGATAGCGCATTCACGACCGATACGCCAACGCCGTGCAGCCCGCCAGAGACCTTGTACGTGTCCTTGTCGAATTTTCCTCCAGCGTGAAGCGTTGTCATCACGATCTCGACTGCGGGCTTGCCATAATCCTCGATTATGTACACAGGAATACCCCTGCCATCATCCGATATCGTGGCAGAGCCGTCTCGATCCAATATAACCTCTATCGTGGAGCAGTGCCCTGCCATCGCCTCATCGATGCTGTTATCAACAACCTCGCTTACGAGATGGTGCAGCCCCACGGGTCCGGTGCTTCCGATGTACATCCCGGGTAGGGAGCGCACTGCTTCAAGTCCGTCCAGCACCTGGATGCGCTCTTCGTTCTCCATGATATGGTTATGGCGGTGGAAGGTCGTAAAGTTATTGCAAGGGATGCTGTCGCTTTTTTAAGCGGGATCGTCATGCCTTAGATTCTACCGCAGGTCACGCAGAACCACGCAGAGGACTTTCGCGGTCTCGAAACTCCGCACAATCCATCATCGCAGCAATTGCCATAGTCGTTGCATCAATTCCTGCATCTTTGGTGGCTACAATGACGTTTAAGCCAGCCATACTTCGGCTTGCCCTGGGCGCTGTGACCAAATCATACCTGCGGGCAGAGCATCTCAAGCATCCCGCGTAACTCCCTGATGCCGATTTGCCCGGGTGCTGTCGCAGCCCCCACTGAAGTGTATGCAAGAGCGGATCCATAGATCGGCGCAATCACCCGTGTATGCACGCCATATCCTCCCATCCCGATGATACAGACCTGTGCAGGCGCACGTGCGCAATCGAGCGTTAGTTTGAGGAGCGAGAGCGCATCCCTGTACGAATGCGGAGTCGCAGCGAGTTTTGCGACATCTGCGCCGGCATCGAGACATTCGGATATGATATTCTGCATCGCGGTTATGTCAGGCGTCTTCGAAAAATCATGATATGAGATGATGACGCGTTTTCCTGCCTTCTTTGCCCGATGCACAACCAGATCCCGGTATTCGCTTCTGGTTCGCAGTTCGATGTCGATGGTATCGACCAGCTCCAGCACAGAGAGCAGAATCTCGATTCTCTCCTCTTCGGATCCATCGAATTTGCCGCCTTCAACGTCAATACGGTTGGTTGCGATGATGGGGATTCTCACGGATTTATTTAACTGTTTAAAGAGCGAATGCAGCGAATCGGTCGGATAATTCAGGAGATCGATCCTGATCTCGATCATGTCAGCGCCTTCCTTTGCAGCACGGATCGCGTTTCTCAGCGGATCATCTGCAATCGCTGCAACGATCTCAGTCATCATCAGCCACCCCGTCAGCCATCATGCACTCCCTGATGAAGCGGCGCACCTTATCGGGTTTTCGCTTTCTATCGGTCTCGACCCCGGATGCTGTATCCACCGCATACGGATGAACCTTCCGTATCGCATCAGAGACGTTATCTGGCGTAAGCCCGCCAGCAAGGATTATTGGCAGTCTCGAACGCTCGACGATCTCGGCACTGATTCTCCAGTCGTGTACCTTCCCGGTCCCCCCGCCTCCACCTTCTCCTCCGCTTCTGGCTCCGCTTTTAGCTCCTGTACTGGTACTGGTACTGGTGTGGGTGCTGGTATCGAGCAGTATTGCATCAGCAATTCCGGTCAGGGCATCGATGCGGCTTATGATGTGGTCTGCAATCCCGGATGGTGCGTCCTCGGGAACTGCGATCGTCTTGATCAGCTTAACGGTCTTTGAGATCTCTGCAAGTTCGCTTACGGGGAGGTCGTTATGGATCTGCACGCAAGTTGGGTGCGTCTCTCGTATCAGCGCCATCGCCGAACCGAGATCATCAGGCATGATGACAAGCACCGAATCCACAAAGACCGGAACCTGCTTGATCAGTTCCTTCGCTGTTTCCGTATCGATCTTCCGTGGCGACCTGACCGGTACGTCTGTGATGAACCCAACTGCATCAGCGCCGCACGCAATGGCGTGTGCAAGATCGGCAGGGGTTGTGTTTCCGCAGATTTTTATTCGTGTTCGTGACATAACCGAAACCTTTATATACTCTCATCATACCGTATATATTACTTTCGGTGAGGTGTATATTTGAAACGACTTGGTATTGTTCAACATCGATTTGGCGGTCTGTTGATCGCGAGGAGCGGTCAGAAAATTCCGGCTATCGGTTCTGCGGTGGTGACCAATACCATGAAACGGATCGGAACTGTGCGGGAGGTTTTTGGACCGGTATCCCATCCGTATATCTCCGTTAAAACATATAAGAACATTCCCGATTCTGAAATTTATGAACTTGAGAATAAAAAACTGTATACTGTGTGAGGGATGGAAATGGTAGAACTTGAACGCGTAATCGAACGTCCGGAGCGGATAAAGGAGCGAATCAGACAGCGGAGGACGCGTGAGCGTGAACAGGAGCGCGAGACCGTTGAGTGCCCTGAGTGTCACAGCCGCGTCCTTGAGCGGGATTATGAGCGTGCTGAACTGGTGTGTAGATCATGCGGGCTTGTCATCGAGACGAACATCATCGATCAGGGACCAGAATGGAGAGCATTCGATAGCGATCAGCGGCTAAGGCGAGCCAGAGTCGGATCTCCGATGACCTACACGATACACGACAAAGGACTCTCCACCATGATCGACTGGAGAAACCGGGACTCGTACGGCCGGACGATCTCCACAAAGAACCGTGCCCAGTTGTATCGGCTGAGGAAATGGCAGCGCAGGATTCGTGTCAGCAATGCGACCGAGAGGAACCTTGCGTTTGCGCTATCCGAACTTGACCGGATGGCATCGGCGCTCGGGCTCCACCAGAATGTGAGGGAGTCAGCCGCCATGGTCTACCGCAAAGCGGTCGAGAAGAACCTGATTCGCGGGAGGAGCATCGAAGGGGTTGCAGCCAGTGCGCTATATGCGGCCTGCCGACAGTGTTCTGTTCCACGAACGCTTGACGAGATTGCAGCGGTCTCGAGAGTGAGCCGAAAAGAGATCGGCAGAACCTATCGATTCGTTGCACGGGAACTCGGGCTGAAACTCAAGCCGACATCACCGATCGATTATATCCCCAGATTCTGCTCTGGTCTTGACCTGGGCGGGGATGTGCAGGCACGCGGCATCACGATACTTCGGGCTGCGGCAGAGAGGGAGCTTACGAGCGGACGCGGACCAACCGGAGTTGCTGCTGCGGCGATATACATCGCATCGATCGAGTGCAATCAGCGCAGGACACAGAGAGAGGTGGCAGAGGTTGCTGGTGTCACCGAGGTGACGATCCGCAACCGGTACAAGGAACTCGCAGAGGAACTGGACATCGAGATCATACTGTGATCTGTGATCCTGAGTGGGGGCTTTAGGGGTGCGCTGGTGCTTCGTGGCTTACGTGACTGTGACGCTGGAAGGCGAGAGACGTCTATCTTGAATGTTGTAAGATGTGATCGTCTTTCGTCATCATCCTCAGTTCTCATCGACTTCACAAAGCGCGGCGGTCATGCAAACCAAAAAACATATACTCCTGATCCAGCGAATACCAATGCATGAGACTTGTAATCGGGATCACGGGTGCATCAGGCGTGCAGTACGGAATACGCCTCGCAGAAGTCCTGCAAGGTAGGGCAGAGACGTATCTGATCACCACCAAAACCGCGCGCCAGATAATCGAGATCGAATCGAATACCAGCGTCAGCGCGGTCGAGGAACTTGCCACCCACGTACCGGATGAGCACGATTTCACGTCTCCGGTTGCGAGCGGGTCGCATCTCTTCGATGCCATGGTGATCGTGCCGTGCAGCATGAAGACACTTGCAAGCGTAGCAAGCGGAATATCAGACACCCTGATCACGAGAACTGCTGACGTCTGCCTTAAGGAAGGGAGAAAACTGATTCTGGTTCCAAGAGAGACCCCACTCAGTCTGATCCACATCGAGAACATGCTCCGTGCGAAACGTGCCGGTGCTGTGATCCTTCCCGCGTGCCCCGGATTCTACCCAAAGCCAGATAGCATCGGGGACGTGGTCGATATCATCGTTGGACGGATACTGGACATGCTCGGAATCGAACACGAACTGTACGAGCGGTGGGGCTTGGTTAATACCCGATAAGAACCATATTTCATTTACACCATGTCCAGTAATTTCGAGCAGATATACGCGGAACATCCCGAGTGGTTTGGTGAATGGTACGAGCCAGTAGTCATGCTGATCTTACTCATCGCGCTGGTGCTTATAATTCCGTACATATACACCGAATTCTTTGAGGGGTATGTGAAGCAACTCACGCGGAAGAGATGAAGATCACACGCCTTACGTCAGGATGCGAGGTCATCGATGACCTGCTCGGCGGCGGATTTGAGACGGGCGTTGTAACGCAGTTGTTTGGCGCTGCCGGAACCGGAAAGACGAATATATGCCTTCAACTGATTATAGAATGTGTAAATAGCGGGAAAAAAGTAATATTCATCGATTCGGAGGGATTTTCGCCAGAGCGGTTCGAACAGATCGCTGGAAACGATGCGGCAACGATTGCGAAGGACGTGATCGTATATGAGCCGATAAATCTGGAGCAGCAGTATTCTTCCATAAAAGAGATCGATAAGATCATCAATGAGAATGTAGGGCTCGTTGTCCTGGATTCTGCAACCACGTTCTACCGTCTTGCGCTCGAGAACAACGGTAACATTGCTCTTCGGAGGGGACTTGCGAATCAGATTGCGCACCTTCACAGGATGGCACGAAAGTATGATATTGCGGTCGTGATCACCAATCAGGTCTACACAGAGATCGATTCTGGCGAACTCTGCCCTGTAGGCGGCACAATGATAGAGCACCTCTCAAAGGCGATCATCAAACTCGAACGCATCGGTACAGGCAGGCGGCGGTTTGTGATCCGGAAACACAGGTCGAGACCGGAGGGTTTGTCCTGCGAGTTCCTGATCACCCAGGCAGGGGTAAGGTGATCCACACCGAATATCTGGTACGTGCGGTCGGTTTCATCGTTATCGGCGTTACGCTTGCAAGTATCATCGTCGAGACCAACATCTTATCACGGCTCGGAGTGCTCACGAAAGGGGTTTGTAGGATCTCCAACCTCTCCCGCGGGTCTGTGCTTGCGCTTCTTGCCTGCATCATGAGTTCGACCGGCGGAAAGTCGATGCTTGCCGAGTTCTACAAGAGGGGCGAGGTTGGCAGAACCGAGACGACGCTGGCAATTGTGATGAGCACGTTTCCGGTCGTGCTCGGCGAATCGCTCTTCCGGATACATGCGCCTATTGCAGTCGCATTGTTGGGACCCGTTGTTGGCGGGGTCTATGTCCTGTTAACGCTCTTCTCTGCATTCATTCAGACGCTCGGCGCATTGATCGCATCGAGGCTGCTGCTTCCGAAGAGGGCGTGCGCCATCGGGGGTGCGGATCGGCAGGAAGACAGATCAATCGCACTCGACTGGCAGACGATCAAGAAAGGGGCAAGGCAGGCGTATCCGACCCTCCGAAAGATCGTTCCGATCCTGATCGTCTCGATGCTTGCGATCGAAGTCCTGCTGAGTCTCGGCGCAGGGATATATATCGCAAAGGCAGCAAGCCCGATCCTGAATCTGCTTGGGCTGCCAGGCGATGTGATCTATGTGCTGATCGCACAGTTCATCCACTTCACGGCAGGGTATGCAACGGTACACGCGCTGCTCTTAAATGGCGTTGTCACCGACAAACAGGCGATATTAACGCTTCTCGTTGGGAGCATGGTCGTCATAACGATGATCTATGTGAAATACAGTTTCTCGATGTATGTCTCGCTATTCGGGAAGTTCGGAGTTACGATCACAGCGATCCACTACGCATCCAGCATGATCGCAAAGATCCTCACGATCCTGCTGGTGGTGATGTGGTACTGAATCGTCTATAGGGTGGGCGATCCCCTGATGCCACTATCTGGAAGGCGGGGCATTACTGATGAAAACAGAACCGTAACCCAAGATGCATCAGAAAACTTTTTAATCGCTGCAATCCTTATCTTCCTGATGCGAAACAATTTCGGTATACAACTCGGCGACATCATACGGATCATATTCGCTGTAATTATAGTTATGCTGATCTATAACTCTCTGCTGTTAATTCTCGGCATGGCAAAGACAATAATTATTGTGATATTAATATACATAGCCTATAAAATTCTTAAAGCGATCCTGTGACGACATCTTTATATGATCTAATCCCTGTTATGGAATCATGGGCTTATTCAAACGGATGGAACTCGTGGTAAAATCCAAGGCAAATAAACTTCTTGATCGATACGAGGATCCGAGAGAGACGCTTGACTACTCGTATCAGAAACAACTGGAACTCCTTCAGCAGGTGAAGCGCAGCACAGCCACGGTCATCACATCAAAGAAGCGGCTTGAACTCCAGAGAGTGAAACTCCAGCAGAACATCCAGAAACTCGATTCTCAGGCAAAAGACTCAGTCAACGCTGGCAGGGACGATCTTGCACGCCTCGTGCTCGAACGGAAGGCGAACAATGTGATCGAGATCGAAAATCTCACCACACAGATCCAGGAGCAGGAGATAGAGCAGGAGAAACTCATTAATACTGAAAAGAAGCTTTCTGCAAAGATAAATGCGTTTCGGACGAAGAAGGAGACGATAAAAGCACAGTACACCGCTGCTGAAGCGCAGGTGAAGGTTAAGGAGGCGGTCACCGGAATTTCCGAAGAGATGGCAGATGTGGGATTTGCGATCGATCGTGCGGAAGAGAAGACCGAGAACATGCGTGCGAAGTCCGCCGCTCTTGATGAGATGGTCGAACTCGGGGCTCTCGATGAGATCGGAGGAGATGACGAGATCGAACGGGAACTGCGGAAGATGAAGACCACGACAGGCGTGGATGATGAACTTGCAAAACTGAAAGTGGAGATGGAGAAATGATCATAAGAGTCGTTACTGAGGGTCAGTACGAGGTGAGCGATTCCCTGCTGGACGAGTTGAATGAACTCGACAACGAGATCGTGGAATTGCTCAAATCCGATGAAACAAAGTTTCGGGATGTGCTCAGGGAATTTATATCGATGATACGGGAGAATGGAAAGCCGCTTGACCCGGACGTTATCGTAGAATCCGATCTGATCGTCCCGCCGGAGGATCTCACGCTTTCAGAGGCTGCGAAGATATTCAGCGGAGAAGGGCTCATACCGGATTGAAAACCCCCGGTACGGGCATCCCTGATATGGTGGGTAGTGGGTGCATGAGGGTGAAAAGGAAGCGTAGCTATCGAATTGCGGCTACCATATCTGCGGGGCGTACTGTGCAGGATTCGTGGTAACAGGATCACTCCATCAGCCGGTTGATCCCCTCGATCACTGCCTCCACAGACGCCATGATGATGTCGGTTCTGGCACCCTTTGCCGTGACCACTTTCTTGTCAGAGCGCATCGTGACAAACACCTCCACAAGGGCATCGGTGCCGCCGGTAATCGAATCGACGTGGTACTCCTCAAGCTCTATGTCCTGCATGTTCGCAATCGCCTTCTTGAGCGCATCGATAGCAGCGTCCACAGGACCGGTCCCGACGCCAGCCTCGACGACGTGATTACCGTCCACTGTCAGTTTGATGGATGCGGTCGGAGTGACCCGGTTTCCTGAGACCACAGTCAGTTCCTCGAGTTTCACCTTCGCCTCCTTGTATATCCCGAGCACGGTCTCTGTGATCGCCTGCAGATCGGCATCGGTAACCCGCAGTCCCTTGTCCCCGAGTTCCTTTACACGCGTGAATATGTCACCCAATTGCGCATCACTCGCTACAATCCCGAGTTCGCGAAGCGATGCATCGATCGATGCCCTGCCGGTATGCTTTCCAAGAACGATCCGTTGCTCCCTGCCGACGACCTCTGGCGAGATCGGCTGGTATGTGAACGGGTCTGCAAGGAGTCCGTGCACATGGATGCCTGCCTCATGCGTAAATGCATTCCCGCCGATTATCGACTTGTTCGGAGCGACAGGAACACCTGTAAGTCTGCTGACAAGACGCGAGGTGGTGTAGAGTTCCTTGTAGTTGATCCTCGTCTCCCTGTGGTAGAGCGACTGAAGCACCATCGCCACCTCCTCAAGGGCTGTGTTCCCGGCACGCTCGCCGATGCCGTTTATGGTCACGTGCGCCTGCGCTGCACCTGCAAGGATCGCAGCCACCGTGTTCGACGTCGCAAGCCCGAAGTCATCGTGGCAGTGAATGCTTACAGGAGCACCAAGATCGCTTAAATCTTTAAATATCCGGGTGGTGCGCTCAGGCGTGAGGATTCCAACGGTATCGCAGAAGCAGAGCCGATCCGCACCTGCGTCGATGCCATCAGCGTAGAGCGACTTTAAGAAATCGAGATCAGCCCGCGAGGCATCCTCGCCACTTAGTTCGACTACGAGCCCGTGGTCTTTTGCAAACTCGCAGACACGGATCGCATCATTTCTCACGGTTTCACGGTCTTTCTTCAGTTTTTTTTCGATATGCAGATCAGAGACCGGGACAACGAGATGGATCGAGTCTACATTACATTCGATGGCTTTCTCGACATCGATCTCACGGATCCGGCAGTAACTACAGATCTCGGCATCCAGATTCTCGCGAACGACCGCCCGGATGCTGTCCCGCTCACCCTCTGACGTGATCGCACTTCCTGCCTCGATCACGTCTACGCCCAGAGCATCGAGTCTCCGTGCGATCTGTACCTTCTCATCAGGCGTTAGCGACACGCCAGGGGTCTGCTCGCCGTCGCGCAGTGTGGTATCCAGGAATCTGATAGTGCCGGTGGTGTCTGTAATGCGAATCCCTCTTGTTCGGTCTGTATGTGTATGGCGATTCTTTTTCGGAATCGACTTAAGAATATCGATTGCGATATGGTATATTAATGACCCGCATCATCGTACTCTCGGATACGCACGACCATAAACTGCCAGACGCCTTAATCCCGATGCTCGGAAGCGCAGACTTGATCGTACATGCCGGGGATTTCACAACGGTTGCATGCTACGAATATCTGGAGGGCATCAACGAGATCGTAGCAGTTCATGGCAATTCGGACTGCGCAGAACTCAGGAAGCGTCTGCCGGAGCGAACCGTATTTGAGGTGGAAGGGGTCAGGATCGGGGTGGTTCACGAGGGGCAGTTATCGGGAAACGGCACCTGTGGGCTCTGGTACCTTGCGAAGGAACTTGGCTGCGATGTGCTGATCGTCGGGCACATACACACCCCGTTTATCGAGCAGGCAGATGTCTTGATTATGTGCCCGGGAAGCCCGACCGTGCCGAGACTTGCGGACAAAAGCGTCATAGAACTGACAATCGAAGGGGCCCAGGTTCACGGGCGGGTGATCTCGCTTGGTGCTGGCGCGTGTTTCCACGGCATATAAGATGAAGGCTGCTGCTACCGCTACTGACCTGCCTGGAAATAAACTTCCTCATAAGGCTGGATGACCACGAAACCTTCTCCTCTAAATGCCATCTGCAGCGACTCGCCGCTCCCACGTCCAACAAGCGTCTTTAGCGAGATGTCTGTCTTCATATCGGGGCTTAAGCTTCCTGACCATGCCACAGTGGCGTTGGGGTCTGTGAACACGGGCTGATCCGGTGTAACTTTGAGTGTCAGTGGATCGTAGTATGTGGTGATGGCGATCATGCCGGTCCCTTCAAGTTTCACATTGAAGAGCCCGCCTGCCATAATTCCGGCAACCTTTCTGAGCATCTTGATGTCCCACTGGATCGAATCCTCGAACGCGAGCAGGTCGTTGCCGTTAACGTAGATAGACTGGTCGTCCAGATTGATTATGGAGATCTTCTTGCCCTCATCAGCCAGATATACTTTTCCAGTACCTTCCACCTTTGTCAGGCTCATGCCTTCCCCGGTGACGGCTTTTTTGACCATCTTTCCAAGTCCGTGCTCCATCACACCTTCGCGTGTGAATTTAACATCGCCAAGGTATGCCACCATCGATCCTTTCTTTGTCCACACTCTGCCGTCAAGATTTACCTCGAGCAGGCGGTCACGTTCCAGTTCGAACATGCCTTCCCCGAGATCGCGCTGTCCTGTTGTCTCTACGAATTCGTCGATTGAGTATCGTCCCATCTCTGTTCCTCCTGATAAGTTGTGTAAGTGTTACAAACTGACTCTACATTACACTTTCGGTCACGAATGCCAGGGTTCTACCGCTTCGCGAGAGTCCACGTGTACACAACATCCCACATCGAGAAAGTTTTATCAATCATCGTTTTAAAAATGCAGAAGAGGACTATGCAGGACACACTTCCAAAGGAATACGACCACCAGGCAGTGGAAGAGAAATGGCGGTCGAAGACTTATGACGATATTTACCGGTTCGACTGGGAATCGGAGAAACCGCAGTACATCATCGATACGCCGCCTCCGTATCCCACAGGCAATCTTCACATCGGAAATTCGCTAAACTGGTGTTATATTGATTTTGTGGCAAGATACAAGAGAATGTGCGGCTATAATGTAATGTTCCCGCAGGGGTGGGACTGCCATGGCTTGCCGACCGAGGTCAAGGTGGAGGAGACGCACGGGATCACCAGGCACCAGATCCCCAGATCCGAGTTTCGAGACCTTTGCAGGGAGTTAACCTCGAAGAACATAAAAAAAATGAAGGATACCATGAACCGGCTCGGCTTTTCCATCGACTGGGACTGCGAGTACGTGACGATGGATCCGAGATATTACAGCATGACCCAGAAGTCGTTCGTGCGGATGTATGCTGACGGGCGGATATACCAGCGCGATGGTCCTGTGAACTGGTGTCCGAGATGCGGAACAGCGATCGCATTCGCAGAGGTCGAGTACGAGGACCGCAAGACCCACTTCTACTATCTCTACTTTGGGGTTGGGGATGCGGAGCAGGCGATGGAGATTGCGACCACCAGACCTGAGTTACTGCCGGCGTGCGTTGCGGTTGCCGTGCACCCGGATGACGAGCGGTTCGGGGGATTCATCGGAGGTACGGTCAGCGTGCCGCTCTTCGGTTATGAGGTCCCTGTGATCGCTGATGCAGAGGTCGATCCGGAATTCGGGACGGGTGTCGTCATGATCTGCACTTTTGGGGATAAGCAGGATGTCAGGTGGTGGATCGAGCACGAGCTCCCGCTTCGTATGGCGATCGACCGTGACGGAAAGATGACCGGTGTTGCCGGCAAGTATGAGGGAATGAGTCTTGGCGACTGCCGGAGCGCGATCATATTGGATCTCAAGTCAGCCGGGCTGCTGTACAAGGAAGAACCCCTTGATCAGAGCGTCGGAGCGTGCTGGCGGTGCGGAACTCCTATCGAGATACTCTCAGAGAAGCAGTGGTATGTCCGGGTCGATCAGGACGCGATCCTGCGCACCGCTGACGAGATCGAGTGGGTACCATCGCACATGAAGATACGGCTCGAGAACTGGACAAAGAGCATGGAATGGGACTGGTGCATATCACGGCAGCGGCTCTTTGCAACCCCGATTCCGGTCTGGTACTGCAAAGGATGCGGGAAGACGATCGTGGCGAAAGAAGAGTGGCTACCACTCGATCCGACCGAATCAAAGCCCCATGAGCCGTGCGAGTGCGGTTCAGAGGAGTTCGTACCTGAGGCAGACGTGCTCGATACGTGGATGGACTCGTCGCTTTCAGCGATGGCAGTTTCGGGATGGATATTTGGAAAGAGACTGTTGGTGCCTGCGCAACTTAGACCGCAGGGACACGACATCATCCGTACGTGGGCGTTTTACACGATCCTTCGGACGCAGGCGCTCACTGGAAAGCGTCCATGGGACAGCATCCTGATAAACGGGATGGTCTCCGGGGAAGACGGGCATAAGATGAGCAAATCCCTAAATAACATCATTGCGCCGGAGGAAGTTACCAAACAGTACGGTGCGGACGCATTCAGGCAGTGGGCAGCGATCGGGGGCTCCACAGGGTCTGATATCATGTTCCGGTGGAAGGATGTCGTTGCAGCATCCCGCTTCCAGCAGAAGATGTGGAGCATCGTCAGGTTTGCGCTCCCGCATATCACTGATCCGGGGGAGCTTGAGAAGGATTCGCTTACGATTATCGATCGATGGATTTTAAGCAAATTAAACACGCTGATCGTGGATGTGACAACTGCGATGGATCGGTACCAGTTCGACACAGCACTCAAGATGGTGAAATCGTTTGCGTGGGACACTCTTGCAGACCATTACATCGAACTTGCCAAGTACCGGCTCTACGGCGAGCCCTCTCCCGAGCAGCAGGCGGCACGGCAGACGCTTGGAACTGTAATCGAGACGCTGACACGGCTCCTTGCCCCGACCATACCGTTCTTTTCCGAGGAAGTCTACTCACACCTCCCGACATCAGGCAGCGTACATGCAGGTGCATGGCCCCTCGCAGATGCATCCATGATCGATCCCGATGTCGAGCGGGAAGGCGAGAGGATCAGGGATATCGCTCATGCGATCCGGAGATACAAATCAGAGCACGGGATAGCACTGAATGCGCAATTAAAAGGCATCGAGATCTATGCGGACGCGGCATCCGACGCTTCCGGTGACGCAATCGTCGACGGCAGAGCCGTCATCGCTGGCGCTGCAAACACACCTGTGAGCGTGATTGCCGGAACACCGGATTTCGAGCACCGTGCAGTCGGAGTCAAGCCGGATATGAAGGTGCTCGGACCGATCTTCCGGAAAGAGGCTGGAAAGATCATCGGAGCGCTATCAGGGATCGATCCGGGCGTAATTGCGGAGCAGGCAGCAAGCGGGACGATAAAAGTTGAGATCGGCGCAGATCTCTTCGAGATTCCCGCGGACGCAGTCACGATCGAGCGCGAGGTCGTTCTTGGCGGGCGGGCTGTGGACGTGCTCGAGGCGGGCGGTGCGATCGTCGTGATCACGCGGTGAAGGGACGGGGAGGGGGGATTTGCGGATGAAGGGACGAAAACCAAAACCGGCAGCGTTCATGAGTTATGCCCACGAGGATGATGATAGATTTAGTCGTTTGACACAGTTCCGCGAAGATTTGAGCGCGGAAGTTCAGAGGCAGATCGGAGAAGAGTTTCCGATCTTCCAAGACCGCAAAGACATCCTCTGGGGTCAGAATGGGAAGGTGCAAATCAAGGAGTCGCTCGATGAGGTCATATTCCTCATTCCGATCATCACTCCAAGCTTCTTCAAAAGCCCGTGCTGCTGTCGCGAATTGCAACGGTTTCTTGAGCGCGAGAAGGAACTGGGACGCAAGGATCTTGTTCTTTCTGTCTACTACATCGATTGTCCGCTGCTGAATGACAAGGAGAATCGGACAGGAAACGAATTAGCCCAGGCAATTTTTGATCACCACCAGTATGAAGATTGGCGGGATCTGCGGTTTGAGCCTTTCACCTCCCCGCAAGTTGGTAAGACGTTAGCACGACTCGCGGCCCAGATTCGCGATGCGCTGGATCGCGTTCAGGCATCACCGAAGCCAGAGGTTCCGAAACCGGATGCAGACGTTACACGTCGCCCGGCTGAGGATATGTCTGTTTCGCTGCCGCAGGAGATCGAGTCTATGGGCGAGATCGGCAAGGCTACAAAGGGACCGTCCGCCAAAACCGAGCCTCCGACACGCGTGGTGGATCCAATGCACCATGGCGACCATCTTACGATAACAGAAGCGATCGAGGCGGCAGATCCCGGAGACCGGATTCTTGTCCGCCCGGGTCTTTACAATGAAGGGCTGGTCATCGACAAGCCCGGGCTGGAGATTATTGGTGAGGGCAACCTTGACGACGTTGTAGTACAGACTGCTGATATGCACGCTCTATTGTTCAAGACAACGATGGGCAGAGTGGCGAACCTGACCCTGCGGCAGATGGGCGACGGGAATTGGTTCGGCGTAGACATCGCTCAGGGGCGGCTGGAACTGGATGGATGCGATATCACCAGCCAGAGTCTATCCTGCGCCATCCACAGTGGGGCAGATCCGCGCCTGCGCCGCAACCGAATCCACGATGGTAAGGTAGGCATCTCCGTCGCGGATAACGGGCAGGGGGTGCTGGAGGATAACGACATCTTCGGAAACACCCTTGCCGGGGTGGCGATTACGGAAGGTGGCAATCCCACTCTGCGCCACAACCGCATCCACGAGGGTAAGATCGGCGTCTTCGTCTACGTGAACGGGCAGGGGGTGCTGGAGGATAACGATATCCACGACAATGCCTTTGTTGGGGTGGCAATTGCGGAAGGTGGCAATCCCACTCTGCGCCACAACCACATCCACGATGGTAAGATCGGCGTCTCCGTCTCCGAGAACGGGCAGGGGGTGCTGGAGGATAACGACATATTCGGAAACGCCTACTCTGGGGTGGGGATCGGGGAAGGTGGCAATCCCACTCTGCGCCGCAACCGCATCCACGATGGTAAGATCGGCGTCTCCGTTTCCGAGAACGGGCAGGGGATGCTGGAGGACAACGACATCTTCGGAAACGCCCTCGCCGGGGTGGAGATCAAGGAAGGCGGCAATCCTACGCTGCGCCACAACCACATCAATAAGAACGGCGGCTGGGCTGTGTGGGTCTACGACAGAGGTGGCGGCACAATCGAAGACAACGATCTGCGCGGCAATGCCGCAGGTGCATGGCACATCTCCCCCGACAGCGAGCCGAATCTCATACGCGCCCGCAACAAGGAGTGACGCGACCCCGATCACGCGGTGAGAGCCGTCAGGACTCCGTTCACACTCCTAACTCGGCTGCTTCTCTTCCGGCAACACAGGAAGCGGCATCGTGTTGATCAGCACCGGCGTTTCGATCTCCTTTGCCCGCTCGATCACGAGTTCCTTCCCTGCTTGCGTCAGCGCAAAGAGTGGGATTGCAGTTCCGACCTGCGCCAGCGGCTTTACGAGATCGCGAACGTGCTTTGATGCACAACTGGTCACGATATCGACCAGATCCAGGAGATCCTGCACCTCGGGCCGGGAGAGCGCTGTGGTATGCGCAGCGATAATGATCGCGGTTATGCCGAGTTCGGACTCGATCCTCCTGATCAGAAGCGCGGTCGCAGGATCGATAACGGTGACCGCAATCCGCGTGTAGCCAAGTTTGGCTGCACGGCAAACACCAACGGCAGGATCGATGCTCGCTGCATCCGGATCGACGACGATTCCGCCGCGCTTTCCAATCCCGTCGATGATCTCAAGGATCGGCTCGGTCTCGATGAGTCCGGAGATCTGTGCTCCCATGCCCTGGACGAGCGCTGGATTGTCGGTTATGACTGTTCCAGCGCCATCGCAGGCTGTAACCGTTGTATCGATCAGCCCGGTGTGAAGACCGGTCATCATCACCTCTGATGCGCCGAAGTTCACGAAGACGTCCACATCAAGGTTGCGAGCTTTCGTAAACATCCCGAGTTCTGCTATCCGAAACACCATGTTCGCTCGAACCGCGTCCTCTGTGATCTCCTTGATGCCGTGAATCTTGTCAAAGAGCGGGCACCACCTGATACGGGACTTGCCGACATCAACGACTTTCCCATCCTCAACCGTGACCCGCGATGTTCCGAGCATCTCCATTACGTGTGGCATGGTTGGTGTGTTTGAGCTTCTGGGGTTGTAAACTCTTTCAAGCGCCGACGTTGTTCTGATAAAAACCATCCTGCTCAGAAGCATCGGATTGACATTACACGAAAGCTTATATGTTTTCTAACAATATTCGTTACCATGGAGGCGGATACGATCCAGGTACCAGTTGCAATATTCGAAGAGATTCATGACGCACATGAGAAGATTGATCAGATTCTCGAAACAATAGAGGTGCTTATGGATGGGGCAACACTAAGAAGACTGAAGAGGGGGGAGGAAGAACTAAAAACGGGAGATTATATAGATGCCACATCAGAGGAGATTGAAGAGATATTGAGGTGAGTATGTACCGAGCGCGTTTTTTAAGAACTTTTTTGAGA
>QBUV01000093.1 GCA_013572355.1 Candidatus Methanogaster sp. | reverse complement strand
GACTGATTCTCAAAGACGGTAAGATACAGCCAGAGTTCCTCTACGATGGCAGCCGTGCCGACACCTACGAAGCGTCTTACGAGGTCTACAACAACCTCTACAACTTCTACATCGCAAACGGTAGGCTCGACCAAGCAGCGCATGTCCACTACCGAAGGGGTGAGGTACACAGAAAGCTCAGATGGGCGAGAGGTGGACTTAAGAACAGGACAAGATCGATATTTGATCTGCTGATCCTGCGTGCTTTGACTGGATATGGTGACCGGATTGGTCGCCCTATCTCTGTTTCAGGTCTCATCATCGGATTATTTGCCTTTCTTTTCTGGCTCTCTGACGGAATCGTCAAGAATGTAAACGGTACCGTAATGCGCGTAAACGACACCTCTAACGACACAGTAATGTACATAAACGGCACCCAAGTCGCGCCCGACCGGATAGACTACATCTACCACAGCATCACAACATTCACAAGTCTTGGATACTCCAACACCCAGCCCAATCTGGCAGCAGGACACCTGCCCCAGATACTGGTGGCGGCAGAGTCCGGCTTGGGTGTTCTGATGATGGCACTGATCATCTTTGTTGTCACCTATCAGGTCTCACGTTAGAAGAATAGAACATACCAACAGAGCATGACTTTTTAGAATAGGCATCACGTTACGTAGATAACTCATAATCTGCGTCCAGCTATATAATCTGTGGCTGATAAAAGTTTTTAGCCACAGATTAACGCAAATTACACTGATTTCATTTTTTCACCGTATTCGTGTCAGCTTTGGCATATACTTACCCAGATGGAATCTGTTTTACCCCAACTCGCCGGGCACGTTCGTCTCAGAAAGCCCGACCGACCGGTCAGGCATCGCGACATACGGGATCGCGCCGAGCGCGCCGATGATCCCGTTTCCGTCGAGCCAGACACGAGCGCCCGCAGATCTGGCGCATTCGAGAGCATACTCCCGCAATAGTACTTTAGTCTTGCATTCCCTCCCATAATCCGCAAGAATCGATCCGTCGAAACCGGAGAGCGAGACCATGCCAGTCTCACCAGAAACCGAATACTCAATCAGGAGATCGCGGATCTCGGCAAGCACGCGTTCTGCGCCACCGTCCAGACATGCGAACTCAAGAGCCGTCGAAACGCAGTTCTGCGTCTTCGCAGGCACCGGATGCAACTGCACGATCGAATGGGACAGGTACCGGGCAGCATCGCAGTCGACAGCAGATGCAATGTTGTGTGCAAGACACCAAGTCGCACCAACCTCCTTTGAGTCAGTGTCATCGATCCCGATGATCAGCCGGCTACGTCCTGGGAGAACGATCGTGCCGCTCCCGACCTTCCCGCCGCCGGATTCGCTGATATCGGACCGGATCACGCCGCTTGCACCGGCACGGCAGGTGGTTGCACCGACCCCGCCGCCGCCGAGACCCGCGTATGTGATCCGGATCTCGTCATCGTGCACTGCAACGGATTTGATGCCCGCGGCTGCACGCGACGGCTCAAGCACGAGATCGCACTCGCCGGTCTTGCAGAGATACCTGATCGTGTTCCCGATCACCTTCGTCTCGAGCACCAGGGGGCTCTTCTGGTAATGGTGCCGCGCCCATGCAGAGCCGCCGTAGCAGCGGGAAAACTCGATAATCTCAACGAGGCTGCCATCAGCGTTTCCGACCGCATATATCGCCTGATACGGCACATTGTAGGGATCGTCGATCACTCGTATCCCCCTTTCTCCTTGAGATACCTCAGCAATCCTCCGGAATCGAGCAACTCCTGCATGAATTCAGGAATCGGGCTGAAACCGTACTCTTCTCCGGTCGTCACGTTCGTAATCGACCCGTTCTCGAAATCGATCCGCAGTTCATCATCCTTGTGTACCTTTTCCGCGATCCCGGCGCATTCGATCAGCGGCAGCCCGATATTAAACCCGTTCCGGTAGAAGATGCGGGCGAACGACTCTGCGATCACGCAACCCACGCCACATGCCGCTATGACCTGCGGCGCCTGCTCTCTCGATGATCCGCATCCGAAATTCGATGCCGTAACGATGATCGGGTTTTCTGTGTGCTTGCTATCGGTGTAAAAATCCGGATCGATCGATTCGAAGGTGTGAACTGCGAGTTTGGAAAGATCGAGTTCGTCGTACTTGTACTTTCCCGAGATTACCTCGTCTGTGTTCGTATCCTGTGGAAATATCCGCAGCACCTTGCCGGTTATCGGTTCCAGTGTCATGATATATTGCTTCCACTACAACCCTTTTATATGTGCTGATCCGGGAGTTGCGGCGCTGGCAGAGGATCAGGTAGGGTGTTAAGACTATCAGTGATGATTTTAGCATATAAAAAAAATAGGGAAGAGGCGCGGTTGCCCCTTCAGTCCTTCCGTCTAAGCGTGAAATATCCTACCAGCGTGAGCAGCCCAACCGAGACGAGGGCCAATGTGCTCAGTTCCGGAACGATGCATTCTGGGCATCCAATGTAGTCTGCGGGACCTGTTACCCAGCCGTAGCCTACTTTACCATCATCAGCATTATCATTACCCTCTTTTATACCAACTTCGATCAACGCTTCTGAGTAATTGCCGTGCAGTGTAAAGCAGACCGCCCTGCTTTCGTAATCCCCATAGCCCTGAGTAAATTTTATTCCGAACATCCCCATGTTAGGATCGGGGTTCGTCATATTCTTATATTCATAAGTTTCGGAAGCGCCTGCGATGGCACTCTCATTGCACCAGCATATAATCCAGTTACTCAACGCTGCGCTGCTACCAGAAGTCACATTGTAACACCATGTCGAGGTGTCTGTACCCTCATCGTAGGTGTGGTTGATGAAGGTTATATTGTGACCGTCGATCATCACCGCGCTCGCCATCCCAACCGTCGAAAACAGCAGGGCTGCTGCCAGTGTTACTATTATTGTGGTTGTCTTTCTGTTCATTTAATACCTCCTTTCGATGTACGAGGATACTTCGTTATATAAGGCTTTCGGTCATCTGTGCCGCCGGCTTTACGCGGTGGGATCGATGCCTGCCTGCGAAAGTGAACAGCGGCGAAGCCAGAACGTATTTAAGTGGTTGTGGTTCTTACATAACACCAACAATGAATGCCGATATCGATCTCATCATGCGTGCCACAGAGGCGCACCATACTTGGTACCGCGACTCCCTCCCGATGATCGCAAGCAACAACCTCACGAGCCGGAAGGTGCGGATGCTTGCGGCAAGCGATCTTGCTCACCGGTATGCAGAGGGCGTAGTCGGGCACAGGTTCTATCAGGGCTGCAAATACATCGACGAGATCGAGGCAAAGACGATCGAACTCGCAGAGGAACTCTTCAGGGCAGAGCATGTCAATGTGCAGCCGACCTCAGGCGTAGGCGCGAACATCGCCGCTTTTTTTGCACTCGCAAAGCCGGGAGACACGATCATGTCACTTGATGTTCCGTACGGCGGGCACATCAGCCACGTACAGTACTCTGCTGCCGGTGTCAGGGGACTTCGCGTGATGCCGCATCCATTCGATCCCGAGATCATGAACATCGATCCCGACCGCATGACTGCCATGATCAGGGATGTGGAGCCACGTATCGTGCTTCTCGGGGGAAGTCTCTTCCTATTCCCGCATCCTGTTCGGGAGGCGGCTGATGCTGCCCGCGAAGTGGGAGCAACGCTTGTCTATGACGGCGCACATGTGCTCGGGCTCATCGCAGGAAAACAGTTTCAGGATCCGCTTCGTGAGGGCGCGGAAGTGGTTACCGGATCCACACACAAGACATTTCCGGGACCGCAGGGCGCGATTATTATGTGCAAGGAGGAACTTTCAGATAGGATCGATGAAGCGGTCTTTCCTGGCACAGTGAGCAACCACCATCTGCACCATCTTGCAGGACTCGGGGTCTCGCTTGCAGAGATGATCGAGTTTGGCGAGGATTACGCATCTGCCGTGATCGCAAACGCAAAATCGCTTGCGCAGGCACTGTATGAGCGTGGATTCGACGTTCTTTGCGAGCCGTACGGGTTTACAGAGTCGCATCAGGTTGCAGTCGATGTAACGAAGGTTGGCGGCAGCACCAGAGCCGCAACAAAGCTCGAAGAGGCAAACATCATCGTAAACAAGAATCTTCTGCCGGGAGATACGGTCAGCGTCACAGACGAGCCGTCCGGAATCAGGATCGGGACTCAAGAACTGACCCGCATCGGGATGGGTACGTCAGAGATGGATGCGATCGCGGATTTCTTCAAACGGATCGTGCTCGACTCCGAATCGCCTGAAAGCGTCAGAAACGATGTGATCGAGTTGAAGGGCGGGTACCAGAAGGTCTGCTACTGCTTCGATGAGACCGATGCGTACGGTCTTCCAGCCGGGATGTGAGTCTTGCAGAGCCGGCGGATACATTCCAGCCCCAAGACAGAGAAAGAATTTAATTAGATTCATCCACAAATCATAATCCCATGTACTTTCATCTGATCGGTAACTTCAACACGAGCGCACCCGCAGGTCAGGCAGATGCTGAAATATCAGCCCTCGTAAGCGAGGCGAACGAGACGTTGCTGACAAAGGGCGCGCCAGAAGGGAAGGGCGCAAGAATACTTAACTTCCGGATCGAAGATCAGAAGATCAGGGTCGAGATCGAGTCGGACCAGTACGTACGCGCCCACGATGCGATTCTAAGGTTGAAAAAACCTCTTGCAACCCTTCTTGGAAAGAAATACCGCATAGGGATCAGGGGCATCGAGATCGAGTCTTACGTTGCGAAGATACCATCAAAAAATCCAGTCAAAGCAGAAAAAATCCCTTACGTCTCGAATATGGAGTTTGATGGCGACGAGATCACCATCGAAATGGAGATCGGGGAGTCCGAGATCCAGAACAGGATACCTGATCGGATCATCACGCTCATCATGGATAAGATCGCGGCAGAGAGCTATGGCGGGAAGGAAGAGCACTGGAACCTGCTCTGGGAAAGCGCGGAGAAGCCCATTTTATCCGGTGAAGACCCGACGCCGGAACTGGTCAAGCGGAACTGGATCAAACATGGAGCATCCCGCGGGCAGTGGATATACGGTCCTGAGGCGACCAGAATCTTTCGCACGTTTGAACAGATCGTAAAAGAAGAGGTTCTCGATTTTCTCGGATACCAGGAGATGATTTTCCCGAAACTCGTGACATGGGATGTCTGGAAGAAGTCGGGACATGCGAAAGGAGTTTATCCTGAGATCTACTACGTCTGTCCGCCAAAAACAAGGGATCCTGACTTCTGGGAGGAGGTTTCTGACTACTACAAGGTCACCCACGAGATTCCGCTCGACCTGATCGCGGAGAAGATCGATAAGCCGATCGGAGGGCTATGCTATGCCCAGTGCCCGCCGTTCTGGCCCTTCCTGCAGGGAAGGACGATCGCGGATGACACGTTTCCGCTTCAAGTATTCGATCGTTCAGGGACGTCGCACCGGTACGAGAGCGGCGGCATCCATGGCATCGAGCGGGTGGACGAGTTCCACAGGATCGAGATCGTATGGGTGGGGACGCCGGAGCAGGTCGTAGAGGAGGCGGAGCGCATCCATGAGCGGTATAAGTACATATTTGAGGAGATACTCGAACTTACGTGGCGGAAGGCGTGGGTTACGCCGTGGTTCATGGCGCAGGAGGGTCTGACCGGAACCACTGGGAACGAGAAGGTCGGGACGACCGATTACGAATCGTTCATGCCGTACCGCGACGATTGGCTTGAATTCCAGAACGTGAGCGTGAACGGAGACAAATATCCGACTGGATTCAACGTGAAGTCCCAGAGCGGGAATGAACTGTGGAGCGGATGTTCCGGAGTCGGGCTTGAGCGCTGGGCGAGCTCGTTCTTTGCGCAGAAGGGGCTTGATTACGAGAACTGGCCGGAATCGTTTAAGGAGATCGTAGGCGAACTGCCGAAAGGTTTTGCGTTTATGTAGTGGCGGTCCGGGGTCGGATCTCACCCGGATGTTTCGGGTTTTAAATATCCGGAAAAATCGAAGTCTCGAACCGGCACCGCATGATGAGATCGTCACCCCGGCGGCTTTGAGATATTGCTGATAATCGAGTAAAAGCCAGCGCCCGCCGCTCCTGCACCGGAAAACCCGGATGACGCGGATCAGTATAATCTCGTGATGCCGACACGCCACATAAAGTTTTATCTCCCGAACATCCCAAGTAGAGAGCAATGCAGGAGTCACTGATAGTTGAGGAGTTTGCGAATGCGGGATACCAGGTCAGTCCGGATGCGGTCGCGCTGATTGGCTCGTACAGCGCGCCTGGTACGATCGTTTCTAAGGTGCTGCAATCGCTTGATGATTCGGTGCTTGTGGTGGAGAGGGAGCATATCAACCTCGATGACGCAAGGATTCCTGAAAAGCCGGCAGATAAATTGGCGGAGAAATTAGCAGAAAAATTATCGAAACCAGCCGATGCGCCGGCAGTGAACATACTCTCGGATATCAGCAATGAATCGACGTGCGTTGGCGAATACTCTGAGTTTGTGCGATACTTCCGCGATCGTTACACGCGGTTAAGCGGCATCATCAGGGGGCGGATTACAGCGCGCCCGATCGAGTCGCTGCGCGTGAGGCACAGCGGAAGGGAGTATGACAGCGTCTCGATAATCGGCATGGTCTCTGATGTCAGGACGACATCAAACGGCAACAAACTGCTGGAGATCGAGGATCCTACCGGCTCGTTCCCTGTGCTGGTTCGCCCATCCGATCGCGATATATGGGCTACCGCATCCGGCATCGTTCATGATGAGGTGATCGGGGTTACAGGCTCGCTCACCAGAGATGGGCATCTGATGATCGTGAAGAGCATCGTGCTGCCGGATCTGCCGAACAGGTACAACCAGACGCTCCCGGATAATGGAAATCGCCACAAGCGATTTTCATCGATGCCACGGTCCGGAGGACAGGGCATTAACGGTAACGGCAGTGAACACGGGAATGGGGACGGCGGGGCTGGTTGCGCAGTCCTGATTTCAGACGTGCATATCGGAAGCGACACGTTTCTTAAGGACGCGTTCTCTGATTTCATCGACTGGCTCGGGGATGGCTCTCTGCCGGTGCAGTACCTGATAATAGCAGGCGATCTCGTGGACGGGGTCGGGATATACCCGGGCCAGGAGTCTGAACTGGAGATCCCTGATGTCTACGACCAGTACCGATCTGCGGCGGAGTATCTCGGAAGGGTTCCAAAGAATATCAGGATCATAATAGCGCCCGGCAACCACGATGCGGTGAGACTGGCAGAACCGCAGCCAGCGCTACCCGAAAAGATCAGGTCGATGTTCTCTGGTGATGTGATCTTCACTGGCAATCCCGCGCTTGTTGAGATCCGCGGTGTACGGATCCTGATATACCACGGACGCTCGATGGATGACCTGATCGCAACCATCCCG
Source organism: Candidatus Methanogaster sp. (assembly GCA_013572355.1). GTDB lineage: Archaea > Halobacteriota > Methanosarcinia > Methanosarcinales > Methanogasteraceae > Methanogaster_A. The sequence continues at coordinate 27,458 of QBUV01000093.1, read as the reverse complement.
AAGATGAGTTACCAGCGTCCGGAGCTGGTCATGATCGAGATGCTCAAGCGCAGGCATCTTGCGCCCATGTACGGCGGCAGGGTATCGATTGCGCCTGAGAACTCGGATCATTTCGTGATCGACCGGGTGCCGCACATCCTCCACTGCGGGCATGTCCATACCATCGGTATCGACCACTACAAAGGCGTTACCGTGGTCAATTCCGGAACATGGCAGTCCCAGACCGATTTTCAGAAGCGGATGAACCTCGATCCTGTGCCGGCACATGCAACGATCGTCGATCTTGCGACGCTTGGCACGAAGATGGTCAAATTTGCGTGATCGATCATTCCCACCCTATCGCCCGTATCTCCGCTGGCGCTTCTGGTAGTCCCGCATGATCCTTAAGAAGTCCAGCCGCCTCATATCAGCGAAATTCACATCTGTGAAATACAATTCGGAATATATCGTCTGCCATATCAAAAAATCGGTCAGGTGCTTTCCACCTGCACGGATGACCAGGTCAGGATTGTGCCTGAAGAGTAGGTTGGATTCGATCATATCCGAATTGATATCCTCATAATCGATCTCTCCACGCTCCACGCTCCTTAGAATGGTCCTTATCGCATCGGTGAGTTCGAGTTTCCCGCCATACCCGATCGAGATATCGAGTTTCACCTCCGGACGCCCCTTTCCGATCGGAATCGTCCTTAACCCCTGATCGTCTTTTGTGTATATCCTTGCGATCAGATCGGTCCTCGCAAGTCTGTCGATGATCTGCGAAGCCACATCCTCTCGCAGGGGTCCATCCGCGATCACAGCGATGTATACGATGAGCGATCCGATGCCGAGATCTGCGCACCACGAGACAAAAGATCGCAGTTGTTTAGCCCCACCCGGTGCAAGGAGATCGCTCTCTGTAAGCGCAAGCGTGAGCCCGACTGGTAGTTCGTGCTTGCTGATCCGGGAGCGCAGTCGGTGCTCGTATATGCGTTCGTAGATGCGCTGGAGCATGACTCGGTATTGTGGCGGCGAAAGGGTTATTGGTTGTGCCCAAAAAAAGTACAGAATCGAAAATCCCATAAAGAACTGTGTAAGTCCTGCGCTTGCTGAGATAGCAAAGATGAAGGACGCTTCTGGCTACAATCCGGAATATTCGCTTGAAGAGGGTATCGGAGATTATTTAGCTCCTAATCGCCCCATCTGAATTGTTTTGTTGCTTTTGCAAGCTTTACCTGACGTCCGGTTTCATCCATATCCTCGATGGTGATGATCACATCGATACGGTCGCCATCATCAGGCAGCTTCTTCAGTTCGGACATCAACTCGTATTCACCGGGACCTGTGTAACCAACAGACCTCCAGTAACCGATAAAATATCCCATAGCTTGCGGGTTGTGGATGCATTTCATATAAACGCCCGGGGTATTCATCGGAGCGTCCTGATATTTCCGTAGTGCGCTTACGGTTTCGGTGGAAACATCGATGCTCACGATCTCCGGATCTCCATCATCATTCTCTGCGACGAGCACCTTTGCCTTTATCACAGTTTTCCCATCGGAGATGCACCCGGAAGCAGCGAGCAGAAGAACAAATAATACCACAACTGCTCCAGTTTGTCCCATACAAATGTAAACGGTCTCATATTGTTATTAAGTTTTTCGGTATTTGCGGCTTCGTGTACAGTCCCGAAACCTTTGACTTTATATACCAATCTTCCCGGAATGGAGGGGGTTTTCAGCCTGCGTGTTCTCGATGTGCTTGTGAATTCTCTTGGATTCGGAGATACTGCAGAAACACGTCCTCACCCCTCAATCATCATCCTCACAAGATCGCTCCCGACCCTAAGCCCGTACGACCCTTCCGCCGCGGACCTCTCGTCAAACTGTGATACCGAGTCAGCCCCGTGCCCCTGAATCGCAAACGGCACAGGATCCGCGGTATGCGTCCGGAGCGGTATCGGCGTCGGGTGATCCGGCAGCACCATGATCACCGAGTCCGAACACCGGTCAAGAACCCGTCCCACAACCTTCTCGTCAAAATCCTCGATCGCCTGCACCTTCGCTCCGACGTCGCCTTCGTGCCCTGCCTCATCCGGCGCCTCGACATGCACGTACACGAAATCGTGGTCCTCCAGTGCTTTTACAGCGTAATCCGCTTTCCCGGCATAATTCGTGTCGAGGTATCCTGTCGCTCCCGGAACCTCGATCACATCCATCCCCGCGTAGATGGCAAGCCCCTTTAAGAGATCGACAGCCGAGATCATCGAACCCGTGATTCCGAACATCTCCTCGAATGAGGGAAAACTTGGCGCTCCTCCCTGCCCCCAGAGCCAGATATGCGTCGCTGGATTCTTCCCGGCGCGTATACGCTCAACGTTAACCCGGTGACCCTCGAGCACCGCCGCCGACCTGCGGATCAGATCAGAGACCGCCTCGCAGTCCTCGCCCTCCGGCATATACGTTTCCATCGGCTCGCCGAGCACGTCATGCGGAGGCGTGCAGACCGCGGATGCGCCGATGCCGTCTGTTACCATCAGGTGACGGTAACTGATCCCGGCGTGGAAGCGGACGCGATCCGATGAGAGCACCTCATCGATCGAAGCGATCAACTCTGCCGCCTCCTCGCTTGTGATGTGTCCTGCGCTGTAGTCCGCGATTGCGCCGTCCGCTACTGTTATCAAGTTGCATCTGAACGCAATTTCGCCCTGTGCGAGCGTTACTCCCATACTCGCAGCCTCAAGCGGACCCCTCCCTGTGTAGTACTTCTCTGGAGCGTATCCGAGAACCGACATGTTCGCGATATCGCTTCCGGCAGGCATCCCGTTGGGAACCGTCTTCGCAAGTCCGCACCTGCCGTGCTTTGCGATGTAATCCATATTCGGGATGTTTGCGTACTCGAGAGGCGTCTTTCCGCCAAGTTCAGGGAGCGGGACATCTGCCATCCCGTCGCCGAGGAGGATTATGTACTTCGTGCGAGTCATTCCACCATCCCGCTGTTCACTCCATCTCATCGATCATCTTTGCGAGCCGGTCGCATGAGACCCCATGCTTCGCCTCGCTGCAGACCTTGATCTTATCGAGAAGAGCGCAGAGGTGCTCCTGATCGAGATCGTAGCCGAGCCGCTCGGTAACGAACTTAAGCGCCTTCTTGCCTGTGTGCTTGCCAAGGATGTAGTTCCTGCCACCGCCCACAAGTTCAGGGGAAAATACCTCGTAGGTGCTGGTATTCTCAAGCATCGCAGCGATGTGGATCCCGGATTCGTGGCAGAATGCATTCTCGCCGACTATTGGCTTGGTCTTTGCAACCCTGACCCCTGAATACGCTTCCACCATCTTCGAGAGCGACAGGAGATGCGATAGATCGTATTTATCGATTCCGTACTGGATCAGAAGCCCGACGAGCAACTCCTCAAGCGGTGTGTTCCCGACCCGCTCGCCGATTCCGTTTACAGTGGCATGAAGCTGCGTTGCCCCTGTTTCCGCAGCAACGATCGTGTTTGCAGTCGCCATTCCGAGGTCGTTGTGGCAGTGGATGCAGAGCGGGGTCTTTGTTGTCTTTTTGATCTCTTTTATCATGAAATACGTGGTACTCGGATCAAGAATCCCTACCGTGTCTGCGATGCTCAGATAATCCGCGTTGTGCGCCTCGGCGATCCGGTAGACTCGTTTCAGCACATCCATATCTGTGCGGGTCGCATCCTCGGCAGCGAACCTGACCGCAAGCCCGTGATCCTTCGCATAGTCCACGACATCGATTGCGCAGTCGGTTGCCTCATCGATCGTCATGTGATGCTTGTAGCGCAGCTGGATGTCGGACGTTGCAATAAAGATGCTCACGATATCGACATTCGCATCCAGCGCGGCATCGACGTCTGATGTCTTTGCGCGTGCAAGGCAGCAGATCCTTGCATTGAGTCCGAGCTTTGTAATTTTACGTATGGTCTCGAGTTCTTCCTTTGATACAACCGGAAATCCTGCCTCGATGATCTCAACGCCAACATCATCCAGTTTCCATGCTATATCGATCTTCTCCTGCTCAGTAAAAGCGATCCCGGCTGCCTGCTCGCCGTCCCGCAGTGTCACATCACAGATCTCGATGTCCTTCGGCTTTAATTTGATGAAGTCCATCAACGTGTTTCTTGAGTACTCGATATGGTCTTCCATGATTATGGATGGGGGGCCTGTTTGAGAAAAAGGTTTTGGATGTGCCCGACCTTCGCTTCTGATGAGGGCAGTTCAATGTGCCGTGTAAAGGGGTATCGTCTTCTGTTCTGGCGACGGCGAGGCATTAGTTACACTGCGCGGCTTCTGATGCGCTGGAACCGTTATATGCGATCACACCACATAAAGACATAATAAACGACCACAGCGTGGGGGACGATCCGGATGCCGAAACACCGCAAACCTGAAAAGAAACCGATCGAGCAGTACGACCACAGAGAAGCCAGCCGCACCAACAACCCCCCGGTCGGTCTGGTAACCCCGGAGACCGACCGGGACGCGGGGAAGAAGACGTACGCCTACGACCCGCACATCGACCCATCGCCCCAGTTCGATCTGCACCGCAGCCAGACCGCGGAGGTGGGCGAGTGACCGATGCAGCTCGCCCAATCATTCCTGACGTCACAGACGCACTTATTTCAGAGATGGTCTCAAAGATCGTGAAACACTTCCATCCGGACAAGGTGATCCTCTTTGGCTCAAGGGCATGGGGGGAGCCAACAAAAGAGAGCGATCTGGATATCATGGTCGTAATGGATGTGGACGGCTCGCCCATCCGCAAAGCAGCCGAGATATCCAGGATTGCGAGACCCAGATTCCTGCCCATGGATATTATTGTACGCACGCCCGATGAAATAGAACATAGGAAGGGGATTGGAGATCCGTTCATCAGGCGGATCATAGACAAGGGGAAGGTGCTGTATACATCATAAGGTGAAACAATGACCAGAGCACGGATCGACCTACCAAAAGAAGAGATCGCCGAATTCTGCAAGAGAAATCACGTTCAGAGGTTGTCACTCTTCGGCTCCGTTCTGCGCGGGGATTTCGGACCGGATAGTGACATTGATCTGCTCGTCGAATTCGACCCGGATCACATACCAGGACTCATCCGGCTGGCTGGCATGGAGATCGAACTGACTGGAATCTTGGGGCGCAAAGCAGACCTGCGAACAGCAGAAGATCTGAGCCGCTATTTCAGGCAGAAGGTGCTTAACTCGGCGGAGGTGCAATATGCAGAGGGATGATCCGGTACGCCTGCGCCACATGCTGGATGCCGCCAGAGAATCTCTGTTCTTTGCAGAGAACAAAACCAGAAGCGACCTTGACGCCGATCGAAAACTGGTGCTTGCTCTTGTCAAAGACATTGAGATCATAGGAGAGGCAGCCGCTAACGTAACAGATAGATGTCAGGAGAATATGCCGCAAATCCCATGGTCGAATATCACTGGTATGAGAAATCGCCTTGTTCATGCTTATTTCGACATCAATCTTGATATCCTGTGGAAGACCGTGATCGAAGACCTTCCTCCTTTGGTCGATGAGCTTGAAAAGATCGTTCCGCCAGAGGATGAGATATGAAATCCACAATCGACCAACCGATCGTTAATTCCACGCACGAAAAACACATTAGAGCATCGAGGCACTGTTTCCCTGCCTGAAGCAGGCGACAGACAGTCCAGCAACATGACCCCCCGACCAGAACTCCTCGCCCCGGCAGGCAACAACGAATCCCTCATCGCTGCCGTAGAAAACGGCTGCGACGCCGTCTACCTCGGAGCAACCACGCTCTCCGCAAGAGCGTCCGCCGCCAACTTCGCACCCGACGAACTCGCAAGTGCGATCGACTATGCGCATCTCCGGGGCGTTAAGGCGTACGTTGCGGTAAACACCCTCATAAAGGATAGCGAGACTGCCGATGCGGCAGCCCTCTTGCGTCATCTCGACGAATCGGGCGCGGACGCTGCGATCGTTCAGGACATTGGACTGCTCTCGATGGTGCAGTCGCTTGCGCCTGATCTCCCGATCCACGCAAGCACCCAGATGACTGTGCACAACAGCGAGGGCGCGGGGTTCCTGCAAGATATGGGCGTTACGAGAGTCGTGCTTGCAAGAGAGATGACGCTTGACGAGATCAAGCAGGTGAAGCAGAATACCGATCTCGAGATCGAGATATTCGTGCACGGTGCGCTCTGCATCTCGTATTCGGGACAGTGCCTCATGAGCAGCATGATCGGCGGACGGAGCGGGAATAGGGGCGTCTGCGCCCAGCCGTGCCGGAAGCGGTACCGGTTGCAGACTGGTGGGCGTAGGGTAGAGACGGACGGCGAGTACCTCTTAAGCCCGCGGGACCTGAACACGAGCAGGATTCTTCCGGAACTGATCGAGGCAGGGATCGATTCGTTCAAGATCGAGGGGCGTCTCAAGCGACCTGAATACGTGGCTTGCGTGACCCGGATATACCGCGGCTTGATCGATCGATACGTAAAAGACCCGTCCGGGTACTTCGTAACAGATGATGAGTCCCGGTCTCTTGCGCAGGTCTTCAACAGGGGTTTTACGGCAGGATATTTCACAGGAAACCCACGCGGCGAACTGATGAGCCGCAGGCGTCCATACAATCGTGGAATCCCCGTCGGGACGGTCATCGGATGCGACCGGACGCGTCTCTGCATAAGACTCTCAGGTACGCTTCGTACAGGGGACGGGATCGGTGTCACAGGTGCGGCAGGGGTGGGAGCTGAAGGGGATGGAGGGGGCGAGGGTGCGGGTGCGGATGACGGCGGCTCTGGCACGATCGTCCGCCAGATGTATGCAGGCGGCAGGCAGGTGGATCACGCCGGCAGCGGCACGGTTGTCGATATACCTCTAACTTCACCGGACGCGCAGGTACGTGCCGGAAGTACAGTCTATAAGACGCTCGATAAGCCGCTTATGGATTCGCTCAGGAGCTCGTTTACATCACCAGCCCCCTTGCGGAGGATTCCTGTCACCATCACCGCAGAAGCCGCGGTCGGCTCACCGCTCGGACTGCGGATCGAGGACAATGACAACAACGCGGCCCATGTACACTCGGAGTACGTAATCGAGCGTGCAGTCAGCAGACCAACGACAAGGGAAGAGATCGTACGGCAGCTTGCAAAACTTGGAAACACAGTCTTCGAAGCATCCGAATCCGATATCGATCTCCGGACCGAGGGCGGGGGCGACATATTTATCCCGGTCAGCCAGTTAAACCGCGTTCGGAGTGATGCCGTATCGCGGCTTACTGATGCACGGATAGCCGGATGGCGGCGCGGCGCCCGTACCCGGCATCGGCATGATCGTTCCGCGGATGCCGCCGGGATCATACAAACCACAGAGCCGCGGGCGCAGGTCGCGGACACCTCCAAAAGATCATCGTCTGCCGTATCGCTTGCGGTCAGTGTGAGCAGTATGGACGGCGTGAGAAGCGCAGTCGCTGGCGGCGCAGACGTGATCTATCTGGGCGGCGAGAGGTACCGGGGAGGGTGTGTGGAGGCGGAAGCGTTCGACCTCGAGACTGTGATCCGGTATGTGCACCAGAGCGGACGCAGGATCTACCTGAACACGCCTGGAATCGCCAGTGACTCGCAGATGCGCGGTGTGGCAGATGCCATGTCCAAAGCCATGAGATTCGGCGTAGATGGCGTGCTGGTGTCCAATCACGGCGTATTCAGGCTCGCGGAAGAGATCGGGCTTGATAGAATCGTGGACAGTCCGCTTAATGTCTTTAACCGGATGTCACTTCGGTTCTGGGCGGAACATGGTGCAGGGCGGGTTACGCTATCGCCTGAACTTACGCTTGCAGAGATTCGCAAGATCGCAAAGTACGGTGCGGTCGAGTGCATCGTGCACGGTCGGATCACGCTCATGGAATCAGAGCACTGTGTGGTTGGCGGGATACTTGGTGGCGTGGATTCGTGCACTGCGCCGTGTGAGGATGGTGGGTTTGAACTGGTGGATGAGAAAGGGTACGCATTTCCGCTAATGATGGATATGGACTGCAGGATGCATCTTCTGAATTCAAGTGAACTGTGCATGCTCGAGCACATCCCTGCTATTGTCAGAGCCGGCGTTTCGAGCATCAGGATCGAGGCGAGGGTGGTTGAGTCCGACCGTGCCGGGGAGATCACGCGGTTGTACCGGGATGCGCTCGATGGATGCTCTGCGCGGGATGGCAAGATCCAAAGTACGTGCAAAGGTATAACAGGGAAATACACAACAGGACACTACAGGAGAGGCGTTTTATGAGAATATTTCTATCAGGATCGATACGCGGCGGACGGCAGATGCTACCGGTGTACAGGCATATATACGATTTCCTGGAGAGTGTGGGGTGCGATGTCGTGAGCTGGCACGTGGTTGACCTGGATTCGGATGAAGAAGAGGCAGATATGAGCGAGCAGGAGATATACCTGCGTGACCTCGGACTTCTCGAAGAGAGCGACTGCATGGTTGCAGAGGTCACTGTTCCGTCAACCGGCGTCGGCTACGAGGTCTGCAGGGCGCTCGGACTCGGGATGCCAGTCCTTTGCGTGCACAGCGCCGGGGCGAACGTCTCTGCGATGGTGCTTGGAAATCCGAACCTGCAAGGGCGGGTCATGGAATACGCAAGTCTGGACGACCTCGAACAGATTCTTTACGAATTTGCCGGAGCGCTTGGCGACAGTAACGATTAAATACTGCCGTGCCCAATATAAAACCTGATAAACATGACAGGGGTCCTTGAATTATCAATTCTCGTGCTGGCAATAATCGCAGTGGTTATTTTATACAAGGTGTTAAAAACAGCCAAGCATATCGTAATAAACGCCGTCATCGGTCTTGTCATACTGGTTCTGGCAAATTTTGCGCTCGATCTCAAGATCGCTTACACCTGGGTTGTGATCGCGATATGCGCTATCGGTGGAACAGTCGGCGCGCTTCTCGTAATCGTGCTCCACTATCTGGGGCTTGCGTTCTGATCAGACTCTAAAAACAGGGATGCGGTTTTTCGTATACTCCGATCAGATCAGCCTTGCCCCTCTGAAATTGATTCTGCTCCTACCAACAGTTCCAAACTCAGAGAGCGCCGACTCGATCGCATACCCCGCACCACCGGTTACATCGACTGCAAAGACGGAATCGCCAAGCATCGCCTGTGATGCCATGCCGCCTGCCGCCTCGACAGCGTCCGCGGCATCGGATACGGCATCGCTCATCAGCCCGGTTCCGGCTGCGAACCGCCTCGACTGGATCATGAAGTTCTCAACCGTCGGCAGCTTCAAGAGTTCACGCAGCGACGCAATCCCGGCAGGATTGATCCGATCTGCGGCACTCTTATCGTTTAATATCTCTTTTGTTGACATTTTATCAAAGACGACCCAGAAAACATCCTTCGCATCCGTGCATATCCGGTCAAGTCGCGCAGAAGCTCCGGGCGTGCGCCTGATGACCACACCCCCGAGCGACTGCGCCACGACGTCCCCGAGTCCGGTCCGGTTCTCGACCTCTGCGATGTGTGCAATCTCTGTCAGCTGGCTTGCGGTCAGACCGAGCGATAGTGCGTGATTGAGTGCACGTGCAGTGCCGAGCGCGCCTGCACCGCTCGCTCCGAACCCGGCGCCGATCGGGATGTCAGATGTGATGCGAACCGAACACCGGCGCCGGGTCAGTCTTGAGATGACCGATCCGACCGTCAGGCATGGCGAACCATCAGAACCGCCGATCTCGACGCGGGTGGTGACGCCTGCTTCCAGTGTTATCCCGCAGCCGAGCGATCCTGCCATCACGGGGTTTTCATGCGGGCAGATCACGAAGAATCCTGTGATGTGCGCCGGCGCAAACGCGGCTCTGGGTTCGGGGGGTCGAGTCATGGTATGTGTTCAATAAGTGTAACTACTCAGGTATGCGGATCGGTCTCCTGATTGCGATCCTGTGCTTTCTGTCAGGAAAATAACCGCAGAGTGCGGAGGAACGCAAGAGTTCTTATCCTCCTCCGCGTTCCTCTGCGCCCTCCGCGGTGGTAAATCACTGGATTCTTAGACCGTGCCCTCTGCATGTTCCTTTGCACCACGATAGCACAGATGATCCGGAGTCAGTTCACCCCAGATTTCCGATGATCGCGTCAGTCATAGAGCTCATGCTCGCACTTCCGCCGAGATCATACGTGGTTATGCCTTCCGCAATCGTCTGCTCGGTCGCACGGATGATTGCGTCCGCCCCATCAGCCGCGCCGAGGTACCGAAGCATCCATGCACCGGCAAGGATCGTTGCGCACGGATTCACCTTGTCCAGTCCTTTATATTTCGGAGCAGAGCCGTGTGCCGGCTCAAACATCGCGTAGTCGTCGCCTATGTTTGCCGAATATACAAGACCGATGCTCCCGATCAGCCCTGCGCACTCCTCGCTTATGATGTCCATAAAGAGGTTTGTTGAGACGAGTACCTTGTGATTGAAGAGTTGCGGGTTCTTTACGAGTTGCTGCGCCATGTTATCGACGTGATACTCCCAGAGTTCCACATCAGGGTATTCGGTTGCAGTGGCGCGCAATGTGTCCATGAATGCACCGCAGGTCATCCTTAAGATGTTACTCTTGTGGATGCCGACGACGGTATCCCAGCCCCGCCTCGTAGCTTCATCAAAAGCGTACCTTGAGATATTCTCACATGCACGTCGCGTGATTCTCCGGATTGCAATGAATGTGTCATCTGTTATCTCAACCTCTTTTCCAAAATACATGCCTTCTGTTGCTTCCCTGACCGCGACGAAATCGACATCACCAAGCGGCGCAGGCGCCCCTGTAAATGTCTTTATCGGGCGCACGTTCGCATAGAGGTCAAACCGCTGGCGGATGCTTACGGCAACGCTCCTTGGCGCGCCGACGACTCCGGGCGTCGTGGTCGGTCCCTTGAAACACACATCGGTCTCCTGTAGTACGTCCCAGGTCTCATCCGGGATCAAGGAGTCTCCGCCGTTTTCCTTCCACCATTCCTCTCCTGCCTCGCACGGTACGAACTCGATGTCAGGACTCACCGCGTCCATAACCCGCATCATGGAGTCCACAAGTTCAGGTCCAGTTCCGTCGCCTCGAATGACTGCTGCTTTCTTCATAGTATCTATTGTCAGAAGGTATATATCAGATAAATGTGTTGTGTCAGTTGGAGGTTTTTACCATGAGCGAAACACTCAGAAAGTTGGGACTCATCGGGATCGGCGTGCTTGCGATCACCGAGGAGAAGATCAGGCAGACCGTGGACGAACTCATCGAGAAAGGAGAGATGAATCGAGAAGAAGGGAAATCCCTTGTCCAGGAACTCCTGACCGAGAAGAAGAAGCAGATGCAGGAACTCGGAGATACGATCTCAAATAGTGTGCAGAACTCGATCGACCGGTCAAAGATCGCAACGAAGGACGATGTCGCACGTATGGAGGACAAGATCGCAGAACTCGAAAAGACTATTCGGGAACTTTCCGAGAAGTGAGGTGATGGTGTATGGACATCGAGGAAATAGCTAAGAAGGTGACGCTTACGGACCTGCGTCCGATCGCAAAGGAACATGGCATCAGGACGAGCTGTGTTGCGAAGATCGATATTGTGAGGCAGTTGCCGGAAGAGGTTCTGGAGGAACTCGCAAGGAAGTAAAGGGATTCGGGAGGGGTCTCTGGGGTTGACAGCCCCTGCAGGATGAAAAGGGTTTATATAGATGGGTTGTTACGGCAAGTCATCCCGGAGATGATTGGTGGGGTCAACCATATTCCCCCGAGTGAATTCAGTACGGTCCTGCGAACAGGATATTACCGATCAATCATACTCTCGCCACGTTCTCCCGCACTTTGTGCACCTGAAAAATCTGGTCTCGCTCTCGTCTGCTGACCGCAATTGTCGCAGCCACCAGTAAGCGGTGTCGTTTCCGCATTCCTCGCACCGTGCATGTGTGGTTGGCAATCCTACGTCTGCGTGTCCTTCAAGAACTGCAATCGTCTTCTTTGCATGCCGTTCAACAGATAAAACGGATTTATCGTCTTGTTTATCCGTTGTAAATCCGCAGCGTCTGCACAGCTGTGCACCATCCTTCAACACCAGCATGGTGCCGCATTCCGGACAAAATTCCATAACACCCTCCTTTGCTTGCTTATATGATAAAGGTGTCTGGCGGGTTGGCAGCCTGACCCAACCATAACACTTAAGTATCTGGGAATTATACAAAACTGTCATCAAATAAATCCAATTATTAAAATTGCAGAGGACGGGTAATCATAATGGCATGGCAATTGAGTGTTGTTATCATTCTTTTCACCTTGATTATGCTTGCATTGTACTTTCTGGCTTTCGTGCCAGGGGAATGCCGCAGAAAGAAGCGTGGATATACAGCAAGGCAGTTGATAAACGGGTACTGGCCCTACGTACTAGTAGCCGCCGCCGTGTATGGGCTGATGCAGGCGCAGTTTCCGATACAGCGGGAACTGAACCTGTTTGTGAACTATGACTGCACTCACTATATCGAATACATCGAAGGAGATGTGGTTGCGGTTTTCCAGAGCCATGCGTATCCCGTGCTCACGTATCTGATGACGTTTGTGTATCTGGTACTCTTCTCATCGGTTATGATCTTCACATTCCTGATACTTGCATACACAGAGCAGATGAGAGCGCTAAAGTTGTTTTCTCTCGTGTTCGTACTCAATTATCTGATCGCGTTCCCGTTTTACCTGCTCTTCCCGGTCAAGGTCACAGGTTACGCGCTGTCAGGCATCCAGCCGCTCATGTACGAACTGCATCCGATGATCTATGAAGGCATCACCACCGTAGACCCTCTTGATAACTGTTTCCCGAGTCTTCATGCAGCACTCGTCTTCGGCGCGCTGCTGGTCACCAGCACAACCGATCTTCGCAGGTACACGGTATTCCTGACATTCGCATTTCTTACAATCGTCTTTGCCACACTGTATCTCGGGGTGCACTGGATGACCGATGTTGTGGCTGGTATGATGCTCTCATTCTTCACATTCTACACCGCAAAACACTATGGCGAGCCGATCCTTAATTATATGAATACCGTTGCTGTACGGTTTGAGAGGTTGATCGGTGTTGAGGAGACTGTTGTCTGCACCGCATGTGCATGCAATATCGCGATCGTGCCGCATCTGCGATCTGTGAGATGCCCGCAATGCGGTGCGGTGATCGAGCACAGCGTACTGTGACCGTACCGACCACAACTTTATTAACCAGAAACTCGCCAGTTCCACTGATGAAGGCAATAAACATACTCTTAATCACAATCATCGGCATCTCGCTTCTGATGGCTGGATGCGTCGATAATGAACTCACTCCCGAACAGCTTGAGCAGCAGATTATGGCGCATCAAGACACTGTGCAGAGTTTCACCTGCAACATGGTCATGTCAAGCAACAACGAGACCATGGTCATGGACTATGCGTACAAGCAGCCGAACATGATCCGGATGGAATATACAGAACCTTCTGAAGTTGCTGGACAGGTCATGGTTTCGAATGGCACGCACATCTGGATGTACGATCCTTCTGAGAATCTGGTCAAGACAGCAAACATTCCTGCGTATGCACAGACGAACCGGTCCAGAGATGCCTTATTCCTCAAGGATCTGGTCGATACATGTGCGATCGCTTCGAATGGGGCTGGAACCGTCTCGGGGCGCCAATGTCGCAGGATTACCGCGACACCTGATGATGCATTCATGCCTATGTCAGTTGAGGTGTGGCTCGATGAACGGAACTGGATGCCACTTAAGATCGAGACGTACCAGAATGGCGAACTCCTGATGAGCATGGAGTATCAGGACATAGAGTTCAATGTGGATATCCCGAACAGCACATTTGAATTCGAGATACCGGAAGGCGCAACCGTCGAATCGACAGACGAGACGATGACACCTGCGACTATGACCATCGAAGAGGCGCAGGCAGAGGTTTCGTTTGATATTAAGGAGCCAGTATATCTGCCGCCGGGTTACGAGATTGAGAATGTCGCGGTTACTCCTGTTTCGGAATCCGTGGACGGGGTGGTCCTTATATACGCCAACGCTACCGATGAAAATATGCTATCCACAATGGTTCAACTGGTCGAGAGCGCATACAATGAATCCGCAGAGCCGATGCCGATGCTTGAAGGCGATAACGAGACGATCACGGTTGGTGACGGATACGACTGCACGATGACGACGATGGAAACGCCATTTGGCAAGACTGTGGTGCTCCAGTGGAATGATGGTGCACTTGATTACATGCTTGCAAGTCCGCTTGACCGGGAAGCGATGATCAATATCGCAAACTCGATCTGATCGTTGCAGGTACAAGTCCGGAAGCTGCCGGCTCAACGCCAGTGTTGGGTCGGCGCCACCAGAGGTTATCATGACCATCTACGAACTCGGCGAGACCGCGGTCGTCGGATCGATCATCCGGAATCTGGATATTGAATTTGAGGACTGTGCCGTAATCGATCTCGCAGATGCCGAATATCTGGTCGCAACCACAGATATGTTCCACCGGGCGACCGACTTTCCGGGGGAGATGAGCGCATGGCAGATCGGCTGGATGTCTGCGGCAGGCACGTTAAGCGACATCGCCGCGATGGGTGCGCACCCCTGCGGACTGCTCGTATCGACCGGGCTTCCCGACCTTCCGCAGGCATTCGTGGAATCGATGATTGATGGAATGAGTGCATGTGCGCGTAAATGCGGCACAGCCATCATCGGCGGGGACACTGATTCGCATCAGGAACTGACGATCACGGGAACTGCACTTGGGCGTGTGCGAAAGGATCAGATCCTCCGGAGACGTGGCGCGCAGGTCGGTGAGCTGGTCTGCGTCACAGGGTATCTCGGAACCGCAGGCGCCGGCATGAAAGCACTGGAATTGGGGCGGGCCGCGGATGATCCGGTTGCGGTGAAGAAATTATTCGAGCCTATTCCACGCATAGCTGAGGGAATAAGACTTGCAGAATCGAAAGCGGTCACCTCGATGATGGATAACAGTGACGGACTTTCCGAATCGCTCTACCAACTGGCAGAGGTGAACGGATGCGGATTTACGATACATGCAGACTCGCTTCCGGTGCTGCCGGGGCTGGACATGGGTTTGGGACCGGATCTCGATCTGGCACTGTACGCTGGCGGGGACTTCGAGTTGCTCTTCACGGTTGCGCCAGAGAGACTTCATGATGCCAGGAATGCATGTGAACTGACTGTCATCGGGGAGGTGACGCCGGTAGCGGGGAGGATAACACTTGACGGAACGAGAGAGATCGAGCGAAAAGGTTATCGATCATTATGATGCCTAAATATAATTATGCTCACAATAGCCAATGTCTCGAGGGTCTTTGAATCAGAGAGCGGACGGGTCGAAGCTCTTCGGAATATCAACCTCGAGGTCTTTGACAAGGAATTTCTCTGCTTTATCGGTCCGTCCGGATGCGGCAAGACGACACTCCTGCGAATCGTTGCAGGGCTTGATCAACCGACATCCGGGGAGGTGTTCCTCGATGGCAGGGTGATAAAATCGCCAGACCCGGAGCAGGGCATGGTATTTCAGGAGTATTCGCTTTTTCCATGGAGAACGATAATTGATAACATCGCTTTCGGGCTTGAGATGAAAAGGGTGCCAAAGGAGGAGCGGCGCAGAATCGCGCTGAAATACCTAAAACTGGTCGGGCTGGAAGCGTTCGGGCGCAGTTATCCATACCAACTTTCGGGAGGGATGCGGCAGCGGGTTGCGATTGCAAGGGCGCTTGCAAACGATCCGAAGGTGCTCCTGATGGATGAGCCGTTCGGATCGGTCGATGCCCAGACAAGAAACTTCCTGCAGGGTGAACTGCTGCGGATATGGTGTGAGACGCGAAAGACTGTGCTCTTCATCACGCACAGCATCGATGAAGCGGTCTATCTCGCTGACCGAGTGGTCGTGTTATCAGCAAGACCTGGAGAGATCCGTGAGATCCTAAAGGTCGATCTCGAGAGGCCGCGACTGAGGACGAGCGTTGAAGTGAATGTGATACGCGAGCGTCTTTTAGGCTTGCTCGGGGAAGAGCAGGCACGAGGGTGCGGTGAGACTGTCTGCTGGACTGGCATCTGATCGAACCTGCTCAATCGAAAAATCCAAGTAAAAACCACTAATCACTATATCTTTAAATTTTAACGCAAACGCCGACGGCAGAGCCGTTACCGCAGAGCACGCGGAGAACGCAGAGGATCAGATCGATCTTGAAACTCTGCGCCCTCGGCGGTGATAGGGCACTCGGATTTTTAGAGTGCCCTCGAACACGTACTTCCGACTCACCGCGCGGACTTCGCGACCCGCTCGAGGCTCTGCTTCTGGTTGATCGAATAACTCCGCACATCATACGATGCAGCAGCCATGATCTCATCAGCGAGACTCGTTATCATAGATCTCTTACTCTTGAATGCGGAACGGCGCGCCCCTTCGGCGATGAAACGCAGAGCGATATCCACTCTGCGCTGGGGCGATGTATCGACGGCCTTCGGCACAGCGATCCCGCCGTATTTGAGACGGACAACCTCCTCCCGGGGCCCTGCATTGGCGATAGCATCGACGAGAGCCTGTGCCGGGTTCTTCCCGGTCTTCTCATGGATGATATCGAATGCGGATACGACGATGCTGTAAGCACGCTGCTTTTTACCGGTGTTCGCCGCTTTCTGCATGATCCTGTTGATCAGCCGTTCAACGATCGGTATACTGGACTTGTTGAACTGCTTGCTGCTGTGTTTGCCGCCAGTATGCAGCACGATTCTCGGACTGAGATCTACATATCTCCTGGTGCCCATATCCGTGACTTCGACCTCTGAGAGATCCCATTTGTCAAATAACTTATCCATCTGATCACCTGACTGGTTTCTCTCTACGCCCGATCACCATCTCGTGAAGCGTCACGTCGTTTACAGCGGTCACCCTGAATCTTACGCCAGGCAGGTCGCCCATGGAACCTGACATCATCCCGCCGATACGTTCGATCGTCACCTCGTCGTGCTCATCGATGAAATTGATAGCGCCGTCTCCCGGGCAGAATGCGGTAACCTGCTTTCCATTCTTGATTAGCTGTATCCGAACGCACTTACGAATCGCGGAATTTGGCTGTTTTGCCTCAACCCCGACCTTCTGGAGCACGATTCCTCGCCCCTGCGGAGCACCGCTGAGCGGATCTGCCTTGATATTCAGACGGAGAGCACGACTGCTGTAGTTACGATCGCTCCATCTGGCTTTCTGTCGGTCTTTTTGTAGTTTGCGAGCTGCATATTTTCCTTTGCCCATGTTATTCCTCCTCTCTTGATCTCGAACTTAAACCTTATCTGATGATCACGTCGTCGATGCTATGATGCCGCTGCGCGAGCATCCGCATCTTTTCGATGTTTCTGCCATCCCTGCCGATCGCAAGCCCCTTCTCGTTGGGGGGGACGTCCACGTACACGATCCGCCTTCCGCCGCGCACCACCCGTTCGACCCCAACCACCTTCGCTGGCTGCGCCGCGTTCTTCATGAACGTTTCGAGGTCGTCGGTATACTCCACAATCTCAACTGGCTTGCCGATGGATTTCTTGACCCTGTTGATGTGTTCGCCGTTTCTGCCGATCGCAAGCCCCATGTCGCCGGTTCTGACCACATACAGTACCCGATCGCCTTCATCGATGCAGTCTCGTGCCGTAGCTCCTGTGAGACTCTCGAAGAGCGCGATGTACCTGACGCCTTCTGTGGTAAGTCTGATCTCACCCACGCTTATCACTCGATCCCGGCTAGTGCCTCTACCGATTCTGAGAGCTCCAACATTTCCAACGTCTCGAGAGTTTCAGAAGTTTCCTGTGTCTTTTCGGGTTCGAATATCGCCATGATCCCTGAATCCCCTGGATCGAGGATGGTCAGCGCAGCAATGTTAAACGGCTTCCCGCACGCAATGCCAAGGTCGATGCCCATTCCAGGGTATTCTATAATCGCGGTCTTGGAATCCTGT
Source organism: Candidatus Methanogaster sp. (assembly GCA_013572355.1). Classification (GTDB taxonomy): domain Archaea; phylum Halobacteriota; class Methanosarcinia; order Methanosarcinales; family Methanogasteraceae; genus Methanogaster_A. The sequence goes on along the minus strand of QBUV01000093.1, from coordinate 9,479 downwards.
ATCTCTGCCCTCACATGGGCAGGGCAGTTCGCAGCAAGCACAACCGTCGTATCGCTGTTATTTTTTACGGCGTCCCTGCTTACGTTTGATCCGATGAGAACCTTGCCGGATCTGATTGTTTTTCTCAGTGCTTTATTTAGATCGATGTCCATTCATTTCAACTCTTTTTTTTGAACTGTGGTTTTATTAAAAAGACTGGTGTGTCACTCTACTTATGCGTTTGGTGTGCATCCACAGCCGCCGCAACGATTCTGGCAACTCCATGCTGATCCCAGTTTCCTGAGTTGATCACGAGGTCATACACCCTCGAATCATCGACATCGATGCCGTAATATCTCTCATACCGCGCTGCTTCGCATGACTCCCGCTCCCGGATCTGTGTAGCCGCATCAGAAAGTGAGGTCCCCTCGCGATGCGAAACCCGCGCTGCCCGAACGTCCTGCGGTGCTGTCACGAATACAGCGAGATCGGGCTCTGCCATCCACGCCGAGAGCCTGCCCTCGAGAATCACATCCTTGCCCCCGTCCCTTGCATCCGCTGCGATCTCCTTCTGGAACCGGTCGATCTCCCGGTCGATCTCCTCACTATCTGAAGCGGATGCTCCGAACTCCTCAAGCGTCAGCCCCCTCTCTTTTGCCATCTTCCGGAAGATGTCCCCTGCCGAGACGACCTCGACACCGATGCGTCTCGACAGGATCGCGGATACCGTGCTGGTTCCGCTTCCGGGCAGTCCACTTATCGTGATGATCATCAGGGTCCTGATTGTCTCATGGATATTTAGTCATATCGGGGGTGGGTGGTCACCCCAGATACCCCTGATACACACCATCATACCCCTCAGTCCCGCTCGCAAGCCCCATAAACAGCAGTTGCACGACACGCGCACCGCGCTTCAGTCTGAATCCTGCCTCATTAAACACGATGAGCAGGCACTCGCTCTTTCCCTCGTAGCCGGCATCCCAGACCGCGGTCTCGACGCTCACTGCGCATCGTAAGAGGCTCGATCTCGGTCTTGCGATCGCAATCGCATCCTTTGGGATGTGTACGACCTCCCTGGAAACGATCTTGTAACTGCCAGCAGGAAGATCGATCCAGCCGTCGTCATCGAATGTGAGTTCGGTGCATTCCGAGAGCACCCGTTCGCTGTTCTCGAAGGCGATTGCGCCAGCGCTTGTGCTGGTACCTGTGCCCGCAAACGCAAAGATGCGATCGACTGTGAGTTCGCAGCCGTTCACCTGTATCTGGGTATCAGGATCGATCATATCCTCAACGAGCGGAGGATCAAGCTTCATAAGTTCGTTAATTTCATTCTTTGATAGGATCATTGTGGTTCACCACCAAGTTGCGCACCAACAAGCGAGTCCGCGGTCGATATAAACGCATCTGCAGCGTCCTTTGGGATTGCAGCGCCAGAAGCGATGCTGTGCCCGCCACCCCTGCCGCCCACAGACTCAGAAGCGATCCGCAACACCTCCGCAAGGTCAAGCCCGCTTGCGACCAGGTGCTTCGTGCCTCTGGCAGATATCTTGATCTTGCCATCGCTATGGTTAAGGACGATGCATGGCTGGTCCGGGTACAGAAATCCGGTGACCGTGCTTGCGATGATACCTGTGCCCTCCGCATCATCAAGCATCAGGTACTTGATGTGGTCCCCGTGCAGGATGGATGACTCGGCTGCCTTCATCTCGCGGACAAGGGTGCGCTGGTAATCGACAACCGCTCTTCTGGCATGGGAAACACCTGCCGGATCCCGAAGGCAGAGCGAGAGCGCAAGAGCCGTGTCATTTAACCGTGCGCACGCATGTAAGCATGATACGAAGTCATCGGCGTTCGGGATCACCTCGCAGCGAAGCGTATACACATCACCGAGGAGATTTTCGATGACATCAGGACTGCTCCTACGCAGCAACTTCAGTGCAAGCGCTGTTCCAAGTTTTCGGAGCTGCGGTTCGACAAGTTCGCTTAATCTGCCGCTGCCGCTCACGCCCACTTCGCCGAGAAACTCGCTTACCTTCGCAGCATCGCCAGTGATATCGAGATAGATGTCGATGTTCCGTTCGAGAATGTCGGAAACGTCCCCATCCCCGATCCGAATCCCTTTCTTCACAGATACGATCCTGTTCTGCACGCCATCTGCAAGGATGTCTGCGTTCGCACCGATCATCAGTTGCTTGTCCCCGATCGCGCCTGCTATGGCAAGTCCTGATAGGTCGACATTCTCGCTACTGATCCCTTTCGCAACCGCATAGACCGCACCGGAAGCAGAGAGCTCAAATGCGCCATCGATCCCTACCAGATGCGGGTTCACATGCGGGCACGCCAGATCGCCGGTCGGTGTGTGGTGATCGATCACGAGAACGTCGCCTGTGACCGCATTTATGACATCGGGATGCCCGCTTCCCATATCGCAGAAGACTGTCAGCATCCCCTCATGATGATCCGCATTCAGCCGGTCTGCAAACCCGCGATCGAGCTGGCTGATGATGGTTGCATGGAAGCGTTTCCCGAGCCTGTACAGGGCATGGCAGATGATGCCTGCCGCTGTTATTCCGTCCGCGTCGTGGTGCGAGATGACCCGCACCCCATCGTGGGCAAGGATCGATTCCGTTGCGTCCCGTATCTTTAATCGTTCAATCATGTTAGAACCCATATTCTCCGATCAGGGGCACGAACACGACCCCCCCACTCTTCTCCTTCGATATCACGTCGTTTTTATGAACCAAATACAGTTCCTGCGTGTATTTGCCGATCGGGATCGTCATCCTGCCGCCCCGTTTCAACTGGTCAACGAGCGGCTGCGGGACCGCAGGAGCAGCGCACGCCACCGTGATGCAGTCATAAGGCGCATGTTCGGAAAGCCCGAGCGTGCCGTCGCCTGCGGTGACGACGACGTTTTTGTAGCCGGCATCTGTTAGATTCTGCCGTGCAAACTCCGCAAGCTCAGTAATTCGTTCGATAGAGTATACCGTGCCGCCAGGACCAGTAAGTTCCGCAAGAACTGCTGCATGGTACCCCGAACCGCCGCCGATTTCGAGGATCTTCATTCCCTTCTCGATCCCGAGCAGTGAGCACATAATCCCGACCATATGCGGCGCGGAGATCGTCTGACCGTGCCCGATCGAGAGCGGGTAATCCTCGTAAGCATTCGATATATCGCTCTCACGCACGAAGAGGTGTCTGGGCACGTTTCGCATCGCAGCAAGCACCTGCTCACTGATGTGACCGCCGCCGATCTGCCGCCTCAGTTGGCTGACCAACCGTGCACGCAAGCGTTCAAAATTGGCATCCGCCAACCGTATCGTATCTGTCATCGTATCCCCACATAATCACGCAAATCCGCAATTCCGAGTTTCTTACTCATTTTATCGATCATGCTGCCATCCATGGCGCGTCCGTTGTGTTCTGGTTTGCGATCGATGCAAGCGTTCGTTTAAGATATCTCACCTCATTGAGAGCCGGAACGATCACCGAGACTTCGGGATGCATGATGGAAGTTTCCATCGCAATACTTATAATGTATATGTTCGGCTTGTTCGGCGGATCACCGGACTTTTGCAGAAGCGCAGCCATTCGATTGTGGATTGCAAGATTACGCTATCACCTGATGCGCATTTGTGGAATTTCGTATTCCTGCCTTCTATATGATGCTCGCCCGGATGAGTATCCCTTCCGGATTTGGGTTTTATTTTTTGTCCCGAAGCGAATAGCCGAAAGTTTAATTTAATCTGCACACCCACCCATCAGAAATGTCTGCAAGAACAGAAGATGGCGTGATCATCGGACTTGAGATTCATGTACAACTGAATACACTTCATTCAAAGTTATTCTGTTCATGCGGGCTTGATTACCACAACGCGCCACCAAACACCCACACCTGCCCGGTCTGCCTCGGTCTGCCGGGGTCGCTCCCGGTACTGAACAGATCTGCTGTGAAGAGCGCCATAAAGGTTGCTCTTGCTATGAATTGCGAGATTCTACCACAGACACAGTTTTATCGCAAAAATTACTATTATCCGGACCTGCCAAAAGGATTTCAGGTCACGCAGTACGATTATCCAATATCGGTTAACGGATACCTCGCCATCGAAGGAGATGAGGGGCATGGGGTCAGGCGCATCAGGATCAACCGTGTCCACATGGAGGAGGATCCTGGAAGATTGGTACACGAAGGCACGATCGACCGATCGAAGTTCACGTTGGTCGACTACAACCGTGCCGGCGTGCCGCTGCTCGAGATCGTGACAGAGCCAGACCTCCGAAGCCCGAAAGAGGCACGAAGATTCCTGAATAAACTCAGAAACATCCTCGAATACCTCGATGTGTTCGATGGGGATCTGGACGGCGCGATTCGTGTGGATGCGAACATCTCGCTTGCCGGCGGCGAGCGTGCCGAGGTTAAGAACATATCTTCGTACAAGGGCGCGGAGCGTGCGCTCTCATTCGAGATCGTGCGCCAGCGAAATGTGCTGCGCCGCGGCGAGGTTGTCGTGCAGGAGACGAGGCACTTCGATGAGTTGCGCGGCGTCACTGTTTCGATGCGGACAAAGGAGACCGAGCACGACTATCGCTATTTCCCGGAGCCCGATCTCGTTCCGATGCGGATTATGGACTGGGTGCCTGGGATCAGGGAAACAATTCCGGAACTTCCCGAGGCGCAGCGTATACGATTTCTTAAGGATTACAGCATAACAGAGAACCATGCCTCCGCGCTAACGCTCGAGCCAAAACTCGCGCAGTTCTTTGAGGATGTTTCCGCCGCAATCGACCCGAAGCTCAGTGCTTCGTGGATCGTGGATGTGCTGAAAGGGGAACTCAATTATCGCGACCTCGAGATCGGCGCATTCAAGACAGCGGATATGATCAAGATCCTTGGGTTGTTTTCGGACGGTGTGGTCACTGAAAAGGGCGCAATCACAGTCATACGGACGATTCTTGATGAAGGCGGCACACCCGGTGGGGTCGTGTCTGAAAAGGAACTTGCGAAGGTGAAAGAAGACGTGGTAACGTCTGCTGTCGATGAGGTACTTTCCGAATGCACTGATGCGATCGCTGATTACAGGCGCGGGGAAGCGAAAGCGCTTAATTACCTTGTCGGGCAGGTGATGAAGAAGACGCGCGGTCGAGCAGATCCGCAAGATGCGAGAACCGGGCTCCTTGAGAGGCTGGACTCCAATTAGCCGTAACGAAATAACCTGATCGTCCGGATAACTGGGAGTTGTTTTTTATAGTGGTATCAGAGTCGCAATAACCCAATTTAGATTTGTGAAATTCGTTTTTTATGAAAAAAACCTGCAAATAAAACATGAATGAAACGAATTACAGGAATGTTCTTTGATGTTGCGGTCGAGCTTAAGGAGGGGCAATCTGACCCAGGTCATTTTATAGAAAATTGTAAATTCATTGGGAGACGATACCCAGTTTTATGATATTTTAGATGGTGGTACATATTATAAATCCCATAAACGGACAAATGTCATGGATTTACCGAGGTCTGTCCACGTTATCTGTTTATTCGTGCCAAACATGCTTGCTAAAGGTTTGTCAGGCAATCAGTGATCCGGACACTCGAGCAAGTTGATAGCCCCATCTGACCAATACATTAAAGAATGATTAGAATTTACTATGTCAATACAACACAACAACTGATATGGATGTGCTATTATCGTAGATGAACTGGATGAACAGATTCTTGAAGCAATGTCTGAGGGCATTGGCGTAGGTCCCAGGCTGACCGAACTTGCCAGATACGTCGAAGTTCCGAGAAGTACAGCAAATTTACGTGTTCGCATGCTCATGGAACGGGGTATTGTAACAGGTTATCGCCCCGAAATCAACTGGGAGGAACTGGGGTACCGCATCAACGGGTATATCGGAATCGAGTGCCCGAAATCGGCTGTTGACGATTTAATCGAGTTCTTAAGGAAACAGGAGTGGGCTTTTGGAGTATGGGAAGCCACAGCCGGGAAATACGGGTTGTTCGTGATATGTAGATTCAAACAGTACAGCGAGATCGAAGAGCTGCAGACGTTCGCCAAAACCGTGCAGGGAGTTCGGGACGCCGAGTTATTCCTTCTTGGATCATACTCATCACTGAAGTGAGACAATTCTTCATTATTAATCGATAGGTATATGGTGGGTAATCTACGATTTTAAATAAGTTATGGAACTCACACCCATCCAGACCGAGATATTGACGACACTGATCAACCTCTTCCACCAGAAGAGGCGAGCGGTGAAAGGAGAGGAGATTGCCGCTGTGATCGATCGCAACCCGGGTACGGTGCGGAATCAGATGCAGGCTCTCCGGATGCTCGGGATCGTCGAGGGTGTGCCAGGTCCAAAAGGCGGGTATCATCCAACCGGGCAGACGTATGATATTCTCGATATCAGCGATCAGCCAGCCAAGACGATAACAAACATTTATCGTAATGGAAAACTGGTCGATGGTGCAACCGTCTGTGAGATCATGTTTACCACTGTGCAGCACCCGGAAACGTGCCACGGCAGGGTCAGGGTCCTCGGCGACATCCGCAATTTTGCCAACGGTGATATCATCAAGATAGGGCCAACGCCACAGAATAAACTCGTGATCAGGGGAAAGGCGATCGGCAGGGATGATACAAGAAACGTCCTGATCTTTGTGATCTCGGATCTGATAATCCTTCCAAAACGAGCTGTTAAGGAGTGTATCCAAAACGGAAACGTCGCAATCGATATGGATGCCATGATCAAGGATGCTGCGAAGATTCTTCTCAAACACCAGATACGTGGCGCTCCTTGCGTTGATTCAACGAATATTGTCGGTGTTGTGACGCTGGAACAGATCACAAAAGCCCTGGTATCAGGATTGACCAATCAGAAGGTGAGGGATGTCATGTCAAGAGACCCTATCATCATCGACGGTGATGCCCAGATCCCGGACGTAGCGAAACTCTTTGATCAGCACCACACAAGAAACATCGTCGTGACCACCAACGGAAATCCGTATGGCATCGTATCAAGGGAGGACCTGGTCCGTGAATCGACCATGGTCCGTGAATCGATCATTGCCCCGTCGTTTATGAGCGCGTGAGGTGCGGAGATGACGCCTCCGGTGATGCCGGGCGATTGTTTCGCGGTACTATATTTTTCCGGTCCGACTCCAATACTATAAAGCATATCCACGATCAGGTACACCCACCCACAAAATGACAATCGAAGACGATATCAAGAGCATAGAAGACGAGATCAGAAAGACGCCGTACAACAAGGCGACATCCCACCACATAGGGCGACTGAAAGCGAAGATCGCAAGACTGCGGGACGAGGTGCAGAAGCGGGCAGCATCGAAGTCGGGTGGCGAGGGATACGCCGTAAAGAAGTCGGGACACGCCACCATCGTAATGGTCGGTTTCCCATCGGTCGGGAAATCCACCTTGTTAAACGTCCTCACCGGTGCCAAAAGCGAGGTGGCTGCGTATGAGTTTACCACGCTCGATGTGATTCCCGGTACACTTGAGTACCGCGGAACCCAGATGCAGTTTCTCGATGTCCCGGGGCTTGTCCGGGGTGCTGCGATCGGGCGCGGGCGTGGAAGGGAGGTGATCTCGGTGATCCGGAATGCTGATATGGTCCTTATAATTGTGGATGTGTTCCAGTTGCAGCAGTATGATGTGCTCGTAAAAGAGTTGTATGATGCAGGGATTCGGATCAATACCGCGCCTCCGCGCATCACGGTCTATAAGTCGGATAGGGGTGGGATCAGTGTAAACAGTACTGTTGATATCGATCTCGATAAGAAAACCGTCCAATCGGTGCTATCCGAATACAAAATACACAATGCAAATGTGATCATACGGGCGAATATAACTGTTGACGAACTGATCGATGTGGTTACAGGAAATCGCAGGTATGTCCGTGGTGTAACCGTCGTAAACAAGATCGATCTGGCTGACGCGCGCACGATAGCAGCGTGCAGGGAGCGGCTTCCTAATGCGATCATGATCTCTGCGGATGAGGACGTGAACACCAATTCCTTAAAGGAGCGGGTATATACCGAATTCGGGTTCATACGTATCTATATGAAGCCGCAGGGGCAGCCGGCTGATATGGACGAGCCGATGATCATGAAAGGCAGTTCGACCGTGGCTGAGGTCTGCTCTACCATCCACCGTGATTTTGTGAGAAAGTTTCGGTATGCGCAGGTCTGGGGGGACTCGGCAAAACATGCAGGGCAGCATGTGGGCCTTTCGCACGTGTTAAGCGACGAAGATGTTGTGACCGTTGTTGTGCGTAAGTGAAACGCTCACAACGACACAGGGGTTTTCAGGTAGTGTCTCAAAGTTTTACAGAAATCCCTGTCCGTTCACCTATTATATTTCGTTCCAACTGCCCATGCCACATCCGTTACTCGACCAACTCCCGAGTACATCAATGTTCACGGTGTAAAACCGATCTTCGAATGTGACATTGTATGCATTGCACGAGTTATTGGATTCCATAAGCTCCCACGTACCCAGTCCGTGCAGAGGTGCCCCACCAAACTCTACGATACCACCACTACAAAAAGTCAGGTTGTCAGCGACCCATGTACGATTGCTCGTGTAGTGGTATTTACCTGTTGCCCTTATCGGATATCGCACGAACCCGTCCCTGTGCTCTGACACTGCCGGTAGACCTGGATCGCCAACGACCCACGATATAACGTCGCCGTCGCTCGAAAATACGTTGCTAAGGTTATACTGAGCCACGAAGTCGGTCACATTCCCTGGAAGATCAAATAAGATGTATGCGTTCATGGTGTCACCATCTGAAAGTTTGTGCACCGGTTTCATGGGATTTACGTCGGTGTGCGGTATCATCTGGTATTTTCTACCGCGCGCATCCATTATCCACCAATCCTTCATTCCGGTCTCGATCGCTTCGCTGCCGGTCACAGTGACCGCCACACATAGTTTAATGTGTCTCACACTTACTTCCGGGCGCCAATCAGTACCTTCCTCGTGGTAATGGTAATTCTTAACCATCGCACATGTTACGCTCAGTCCGGACAGGTTCACGGTCTCATTCATCTCGACGGTTATATTCGGATCCTTACGTTCTATCGGCGCCGCCTCTACTTCCGGTTCTGGCTCAAACTCCTGCATCGTCCCCACCTTCGCCTCGGACTCATCGATACGCTCTTCGGCATCACCGCCGCTTAACTCATCACCGACCTTGGCAAGTGTCGTGTTCGTCTCATTGCTCACGTCACCGCCAGTCGCATTCCCTGCATCGTTCGCAGCATCATCGATGCATCCTGACATCGCTACAATCGCTACAATCGCAAGCGATGCCACCAGAAACATCACTGTTGTTCTCATTATTTCCTACCTCTCGAACAGATAAATAGGGTATGTCACCCCTCTTACACCACCCTTAAACTCACACACTATAACACCATCGATACTGCCATCGGGGCGAATTCCAGTATCTTCGTGTCGAGCACCACCCGTCAACAT
>QBUV01000114.1 GCA_013572355.1 Candidatus Methanogaster sp. | reverse complement strand
AGTCACTTCAAAGAATCTCCTCTTGAGTTCGACCACTTCGGGCAGATCAAGGTCGTGAAAACATACTCTTCCATTGTTAATACGCGAAAAACGCGAATCCAGCCCGCACCCGATGTTGACCACAACCCCATCCGACGAGGACTTGAGGAACTCAATCACATACTCGTCATATCTCTTTCTCACGAATTGCGATGTGAACGACCTCCATCCTGACGAGAGTATCGATAAGCCGACCCCATCATCTCAATTCCACTTACGCAAGTGGTTCACGCCTGCCCCCGCGACTCTCCGCACACGATCCCTGTTGCGATCAGGTGCGCAGCACGGAGCGGCTCAGGGATATGGCTGTGGGTCGTTGCGAGTTGCATGATCTTAGTCGCATCCGTAATCTCGATTCCTGCGCACTGGATGTACAGCAGATTGCCATGCACATCGATCTCGTAGATCTTGCCCGCGTTTTGGATGGATTGCCACCGCCGATCAGCGTCCGGGAGATTCTGCATCGCGTCCCTGATCCGCGCCATATCCGGCTCGGCACGCATCACAACGATTATGGGCAGCCCGGTTCGCCTCTGCAACTCGGTTATGTCAACCACATTAAACCCGCCGTAGGTCACGCCATCGAGCATGATCACGCGGATCTGCTGGTAATGACGGGTTCCGGTAACCATCTCTGCGATCACATCGGTTGCGTCCATCCCGTCCCGTGTGACCTCTGCCCTGAGCACGCCATCCATCCATTCCCCGCCCCGGAAGACCACACCGACGATCATGATGCGCTCACCTAAAAGCGCGGAATCATCGATTGCGAGGATCCGGATCTCCGGTTTGATGTGCACGGTATTTCACCTTCTCAACCACCCTGATATCCCTTATCGCGGTATCCGGGTAGTTCCCGGTCTCGTCCTTCTCTGCGGACTTTACCATGTCCCAGATCGTCAAAAGGCAGACGCTCACGCCGGAGAGCGCTTCCATCTCAACTCCGGTGCGCCCGACCGACTTCACCTCCACAAGCGCATGGATCGCATCGTCAGCAACCTCGAAATTGACATCGATTCCCGTGATCGGGATCTGGTGGCACATCGGGATCATGGACGGAGTCTCCTTGACCGCCATTATAGCGGCGACCCTTGCTGTTGCAAGCACGTTTCCTTTCTCGACGCTGCCTGCACTAATTGCTGCGATCGTCTCTCGTCTGAGCGCGATTCTGCCGGTTGCAACGGCGCGTCTGGTGATCGTATCCTTTCCGCTGATGTCGACCATCGCTGCACGGTCGTCTGTGATGTGAGTGAATATCGGATTGCTCATGGTCGGAACTATCTGAAAGTTAAGTGCTATTCAAACTTTTTATGGTATATACACTATAACGTCCAGTTATTCTACGCACCATTTTCATTTACGAAAAAGTATATCGCCAGTCCCCGCCCGAAGGGCAGTTTTTACTCGATTTTTTGTGAAAAAATCGTTTTTATTAATCCAGCACTTCCGAATCAAACCGCTATTCCTCGCCTCGAATGTTAGGTTTTTCGGAAAAAACCTAATTTTGTTAGGGCAGGGTACTTGCACACCTAACAGCGTCTGATTACTTATAAGACAACCCGAAAGGTGAATCGAGATGTATTCAAGCGATACGAACTTGTCACAAATAAAACCAGGCATTCCCGCAAGAATTATGGGGATCGGAGGCGGTCACGGCATCAGGCAGAAATTAAACCTGATGGGTATATCAGAGGGACGCATCGTGCGTGTGATCTCCAATAGCAGCGGTCCGGTCACGATCGAGGTCGATAGAAACACGGTTTCGATCGGTCGCGGGATGGCACAGAAGATACAGGTTACTATGGTGTGATAGAATGAAAAAGAAATTATCTGAGATGGATTATGGTGAACAGGGTACCGTAACAGAGATCGAGAAAGATCTGCAGAAACGGGTTGCCGGCATGGGCATCCGAGTCGGTAAGACACTCAGGATGGTTACGAAACAGCCGATCAAAGGTCCTTTTGATGTGGTTGTCGATGAGGCAGAGACATCACTGGGACTGGACATGGCAGGGAAGATCACTGTGGAGATGACGAAATGAAGATTCTTCTGATGGGACACCCCAACGTCGGCAAAAGCGTCTTTTTCAACCGCCTGACAGGAGCGAACGTCACCGAGTCGAATTATCCCGGAACAACGGTCGATTACACGAAAGGATGGATGAAGATCGAGGGCGAGGATGTCGAGATCGTGGATGTGCCAGGGACGTTCTCTCTTGACCCGAAGGACAGGGCAGAGGAGGTCGCTGTTTCGATGCTGCATGAGAGCAGGGATGCAAAAGTGATCGCGGTAATCGACGCATCCAAGATCGAACGCGGACTTTATCTCGCGATGGAGATCATCGAGGAGGGCTATCCACTGGTGATCGCTCTTAACATGCGGGATGTTGCCGAGGACAAGAACATCACGATCGATGCTGACAGGTTAGAGCGGATTCTTGGTATTCCTGTAGTTTCGACCGTCGCAATCGCAGGCGAAGGGATCAAAGAACTTGTATCGAGACTTAAAGAGGCGAAACCTGTCAATGTGGATGATATCATCGCAAATGCTGCGAACGCTTCAGATACGGAAAGCGCGGCAGACGCAGGAGGTGCGGCATGAAATTGAATACTGGAGAGCGATGGGACTTGATCGACAGGATATCAAAGGAGACCGTGACGTTTGGGGCGTATCAGCACACACTCAAGGATGCGATCGGGGAACTCACGGTCAAGCCGATGACCGGCATACCTGTTGCGATCGCGGTTATGTACGGTTTCTGGAGCGTATTCGGTTCGTTTGCAGGATTTTTCACAGACGGGTTCTTTGTCAGACTCTTTGATGTGTACTGGCTGCCATGGCTCCAGGAAGTATTTCCGGGGCAGGGTGACTGGCTATACGCCATCATGGTCGATGCAGGCGGTTTCGAGAGCGGAGAGTTCGTGCTTTCCAGTAACTGTCTGGAGTCGTTTGGCGTCCTGACATCAGGGCTCTTCGTTGCAATCGGCGTCGTTCTGCCTGCAATAATCATATTCTACCTGATGCTTGCGCTTCTGGAGGATATCGGGTACATGCCACGACTTGCTGTTCTCCTCGACACGGTGCTGCACAGGGTCGGTCTGCACGGGTACGCGATCGTGCCAACGATCCTCTCGCTCGGGTGCAATGTGCCTGGTGTTACTGCGACAAGAATCCTTGAGACGAAGAAGCAGCGGTTCATCATGATGACGCTCCTTGCCATATTCATCCCATGCGGCGCCCAGATCGGGATTATGCAGGATGTAGTCCCGGGTCTTATGGGCTGGATTTTGCTATATCTGATTATTGGGTACTTCATCTTCGGTTACATCTTAAACAAGATCGTTCCCGGAAAAGCTCCTGAGTTTTTGATCGATGTGCCGCCGTACCGGAGACCGATGCTGAGTAATATTGGAAAGAAGGTATGGGGAAGGATCGCAGGATTTTTTAAGGTTGCGATTCCCTTCGTACTGCTCGGCTGCGCTATTGTGGGCGTTCTCTACCAGCTCGGAGTCATCCGGTTCCTGGGTGATGCGCTCGCACCGGTCTTTGTCGGCTGGTTCGGCGTGCCAAAAGAGACTGCAGGTCCGCTCATCGCTGCGTTCCTCAGAAAAGACCTTGCGGTTGCGCAGCTTTCCGCAATCACTATGACTCCGTACCAGATGATCACCGCGGTCGTGTTAGTCTCGATATACTTCCCGTGCGTTGCAACGTTTGCGATGATGCTCAAGGAAGGATGGAAAGAGCTGCTTGGAGCACTGGCTGTTCTTACAGTGGTCGTATTCACTTATGGCGGACTGATACACCTGATAGGGATACTCTTGGGGGTGGCATAGGTGGCTGGACAATCATCCGGTGGAGCGGTCTACTTTGCCATACTCGGCGTCGTAACAACCGCATTCGGACTTGCAGACCTGCTCGTAACAGCCAGCGGAAGCGAGTTTGCGTACGGGGGGATCCTTGAGATGCCGGGCGACATATTCAGGGGTGGCTGGGGCGGGATCATCGTGCTCTTTGCAGGACTCTTCTACCTTTCAGGCATCAGGAACTTTGATGATATCCACCAGTTTGCAAAGGTTGTGATGGGAAGCATCCTGATCTGGGTCGTAGCAGGATGCGACATCTTTGCGATGATCACGGAATCGATACCAAGCTGGAATGAGGAGACCGGACCATGGTTCAACACGCTTCCGGACTTTATTGCAGCGTACGCACCTCCTTATGCGCCAGCCGTGCTTCTGCTGCCATTCTCGCTTGTGGTGATCTATTATGTCCGCAAGAGAGCGTCAGGGGAAGATGGGGGCGGGAATTCACCATGAGCAAAATGAAGGAGGTTCTGTCAAGAATCGAGAACGGAACCACCATTGATACGATCGTCAAGGAGCTTGACATGAACCGGTCCACGCTCCTGGCGATGATCGAATTTATGGTGGACGAGCAGTATCTGGAGCGGGTAGACCTGCAATGCTGCTCAACCTCGAATCTGTGCGAACAGTGCCGCGGCGCAGACACCGATTGCGGGACTGCGATGTATACATTGACCCCGAAGGGACTCCGGTTCATTTCATGAACTAATCGTCAACGAAAATGTTAAAGGTAATAGGGCACCCTAATACTAACCATGCTATCCCGAAAAGCCGAGGACTACCTTGAAGCGATCCTCAATATCACAGAAGAGAAGGGGCATTCCAGAATAAAGGACATCGCAGTCACTCTGGATGTTAGGCCGCCAAGCGTTATCGAAATGATGAAAAAACTCGATAAAAAAAAGTTTGTTACCTACCGGAAATATGATGGCGTGACACTGACCGAACGGGGGCGAGAGATTGCATTGATCATAAAGGATCGGCACGATACCATCAAAGCATTCTTAAAGATCATAAGCGTTCCTGAACAGATTGCAGAGCGGGATGCATGTACAATGGAGCACGAACTTGACTCAATAACGACGAAACAGATTAAAAATCTGGTAAATTTTGTAAAGACCGCGCCAGAGTACCCTCAGTGGCTCGAACATTTCGAAGAGTTCTGCACGACAGGGGAGCATCCATGTGAGGGGAAGGAGCGGGGATCGAAGTAGGAAGACATCCTCGCTCAAAGCCCCTCCCGCTTCGCAACAGAGTACACATCCTTGTCGCCCCTGCCAGACAGATTGATCACGACAACATCCCCAAGTTCTCCACTCTCTGCCGCCTTCTTGACATACGCAACCGCGTGTGCCGATTCAAGCGCGGGAATGATCCCCTCAAGCCTCGAGAGCTCGAAGAACGCATCAAGTGCCTCATCATCGCTGACATTCACAGGCTTGATCCTGCCGATATCCGCAAGGTACGCGAGTTCGGGACCGACGCCGGCATAATCGAGACCCGCGGCAATCGATGAGGATTCAAGGATCTGTCCGTACTTATTCTGCAGAATCTTTGACATAGCGCCGTGAAGCGACCCAAGTTCACCGGTACAAAGCGATGCCGAGTGGTATGCTGTCTTCTCGGTGACCATTAGATTGCTGCCTCCCGCCTCAACCGCGAATAGATCGACGTCCGCGTCGTCCAGAAACGGATAGAATGCGCCGATCGCGTTGCTGCCCCCGCCCACACATGCAACGATCGAGTCAGGGAGCCGCCCTTCCGCACGCAGGATCTGCTCCTTCGCTTCATTCCCCACAACCGTCTGGAAGTCCCTGACGATCACAGGATACGGGTACGGACCGACGACAGAGCCGATGATGTAGTACGTGTTCTCGACAGTTGCGACCCAGTCACGGAGCGTCTCGTTGATCGCATCCTTAAGCGTCTTTGATCCCGACTCCACAGGAACCACTTTCGCTCCGAGAAGCTGCATCCGGTAGACGTTCATCCGCTGGCGCTCCATATCAACAGAGCCCATGTAGACCACGGTCTCGATCCCGAGGTTTGCGCCAGCCATCGCAACCGCGGTTCCGTGCTGCCCGGCTCCGGTCTCTGCGATGATCCGCGTCTTTCCCATGTACTTCGCAAGGAGCGCTTGCCCGATCGTGTTGTTCAGCTTGTGTGCGCCGCCGTGCACGAGATCCTCTCGTTTGATGTAGATCTTGACGCCGTACTTCTTGCTCAGGCGTTTCGCGTGATAAAGCGGCGTCGGTCTGCCCGCGAAGTCCGCGAGGTAGCGGTTTAGCTCGGCTACGAATTCAGGGTCGTTCTTGTACTTCTCGTATCCTGCTGTCAGTTCTTCTATGGCTGGCATCAGGATCTCAGGGATGAACTGCCCGCCGTATATTCCGAATTTGGTGGTGGTTTTTTGGGTCATGGTCTGTCTGTTTCGAGTGTTTTGCGATGTCCTTTTTGGTGGCGGCGGCTTAAGATTGTTGGCTATCGCTTGAATTCAAGTGACGGCATTAACTCTGTCGGCTTGGGTTTTATCAGTTTGCCTTCGGTGTCCCGAAGATTCAATTCCGGATGGGGCAATTCCCAATCTCCGTCACTTTCATACTTTGCTCAACCACGGTTCACCCGGATTCCGGTGATCACATCTTTCCCGAAATCAAAGACCGTAACCCTATCATCGCCTTCATAAATATCGAGGCACAATCCGTCATCGATTACCCCGACAACCGCCGCATCAAGCCCGGCGGCTTCAAAAACTCTCACGCACTCGTCCGCATCCCGCGTTGTCACCACATAGCCGGTTGCAGGGTATATCTTTAACCAGTGGACAAAGTCAACCCCACCAGGGCGGGGTATCGCTGTTATATCGACGCTCGCACCCTTTCGGCTGGTTTCGAGAAGCATCCCAAGCGTCCCGATCGTGCCAGGGTTGCTGATGTCCTTTCCGGAAGTCACAAGACCGCGCTCCCCGAGCGTCTGCATGACCATGAACTTCTCGCGGACACTTGCAGCGGTCTTCATCGTTGTGCTGTCCCATGAATAGATCGAATTCTTCCCGACCCTTCCGTCGAGATCGTAGGCGAGAACGATTGCGTCTCCTGCCTCTGCTGTGTCGCTCCTGATGACAGCGTCCCTCTTTGCGATGCCGACGATGGCAACCGAGCTTGAGGTGTACGGCGTGTCCGGATGCAGATGCCCGCCGACCATCGGGACGCCGAACTTGGCGACCCCGTCCCTGATCCCGCGGACCAGTTCGGCTAATGTCTCTTTGTTGTCGGTTGCGAGTATGTTGACCATGCCTATCGGGCGCCCGCCCATCGCGGAGATGTCGTTTACGTTCACAAGGACTGCGCCGTATCCTGCCCACCATGGATCCCCGAGCATCGCACTCCATATCCCGTCCGCTGCAAAGAGCAGCACATCGTCCCCGCCGATGTCGATTATCGCTGCATCATCGCCGATATCCGCGATGCAGTCCGTGTACTCGGATCGCACGGTTCCAAGGATCTCTGCGATGTCCGCGATCGACTTTTTCCGTGTCACGCCTTCGAAGTTCCTGATCTCTGACGCGATTGCCTCAAGGTTCATTATGATCTGGCTTGCGGTATGGTATAATAAAGGTGTGGGCAGCATCCTGTTTGCACGATCGACACATTTAAATGATATTGCGGCGGAAAGGTTCTTTGCCTTTTGCGATAGTTATGCGGGGGTAGCCAAGCGGTCAAAGGCGGCAGACTCAAGATCTGTTCTCGAAGGAGTTCACGGGTTCGAATCCCTTCCCCCGCATTCATGGGTTCGGGCAATGTGAGTTCTCGATTTGGATTTGAATGGGAAATAACGCGGGGAATCGTGGCGTGGATGCCACTCAAAAAGAGTCATCAGCAGCGGAGGCATGTGAACCATACCCTCTCTTTCTTTTTTTACATAACCCAATCGAACATATCTTCTACACCACAACCGACTCTCCGGTCATCCCTGCTGGTTTCGGCACGCCCAAGATCTCAAGCATCGTAGGCGCGATATCTGCGAGTTTCCCGTCCCTGACACCGACCGCCTGATCCGTAACCAGTATCAGTGGCACAGGATTCGTGGTATGTGCGGTATGCGGCGTGCCATCCTCTGCAACTATCTTCTCGGCATTGCCGTGATCTGCCGTGATGATCGCAGACCCGCCAACCTTCAGAACGGCATCGATGACCCTGCCAACGCAGGCATCGACCGTTTCCACCGCTTGCACGGCAGCATCGAAGATGCCGGTATGCCCGACCATGTCGCAGTTTGCATAGTTAAGAATGATCACATCGTACGACCCGATCCTCTCGATCACGGCATCGGTGACCTCATAAGCACTCATCTCTGGCAACAAGTCGTACGTTGCCACCTTCGGAGACGGTATCAGGCAGCGATCCTCACCCGGATTCGGAGTCTCTATGCCGCCGTTAAAGAAGAACGTGACATGCGCATACTTTTCAGTCTCTGCAATCCGCAGTTGCGTAAAACCCATCTTTGATAAGACCTCGCCAAGCGTATTCTTGATCTCTTCCGGCGCAAACGCAACCGGAGCATCGATGGTTGCGTCATACTCGGTCATGCACACGAAACAGAGGTTACCTAACTTGCGGCGCTTGAAATGGTCGAAATCATCGTCCACGAACGCACGGGTGATCTGGCGGGCGCGATCCGGTCTGAAGTTAAAGAAGATGACCGAATCATTATCAGCGATCGGGATGTGGTCATCAACGACTGTTGGCAGCACGAACTCATCGGTCTCGCCTCGTGCGTACGCCTTCTGCACAGCATCAGACGCACTCTCTGCGGGTATGCCATTCCCGGAAACAAGGGCACGGTATGCTTTCTCTATCCGATCCCAGCGGTTGTCACGGTCCATCGCATAGTATCTGCCCATCACGGTGCCCACGCGGAATCCGCCGACCGTGCCATCGATCGCGCTGATATATTTAAG
Organism: Candidatus Methanogaster sp.; assembly: GCA_013572355.1. Taxonomy (GTDB): domain Archaea; phylum Halobacteriota; class Methanosarcinia; order Methanosarcinales; family Methanogasteraceae; genus Methanogaster_A. Next base: position 9,341 of record QBUV01000114.1, on the reverse strand, counting down.
AGCGCTCTTCGGAGGCACATCCCTGCCATCGAGAAACGCATGTACCTGTGTGCGCACCCCTGCTGCCTCCGCCATCTCCAGAAGAGCGCGGATATGTGTGATGTGGCTGTGCACGCCGCCGTCCGAGAGAAGCCCGATCAGGTGCAGGCAGGAACCGCGCGTCTTTGCGTGTTCGATCGCTTTTCGTAGAACCGGATTTTTAAAGAACGTTTCATCAGATATCGCCTTATTTATGCGGGTCAAATCCTGATACACGATCCTTCCGGCACCGATGTTCAGATGCCCTACCTCAGAGTTACCCATCTGTCCATCCGGAAGCCCGACCGCCTCGCCTGACGCCTGCAGGATGCATGTCGGGTATTCTTTGCGCAGGCGATCGAGATTGGGCGTATCCGCATGAGCGATCGCGTTGCCGCCGGTCGGCTCGGCAAGCCCGAACCCGTCGAGGATGATCAAGATCAGGCATTTCATTTCCGTTCTCCGTATCTCTTTGCCGCAACATAGATCCCCAAAAGCGCGATCGCAATAGCGCCCACGATCGAGAGTATGAGATGCTGGATGCCGTAACCCTGCTGATACTCTGTGGTTGTGAGGATGTACGCGCTTGCAGCCCATAGAAGGAGTCCGGCGGCAATGACGAAGAACGGGAATGCCCACGCCCTCCCGATGGCTCTTCCTTCGAGGCGCAGATCAACGATCTTCCCGAAGCCTAAGAACAATCCGGCAGCCACATACCACCAGACCGATGCCTGCACGAAGATCATCGATAATATGACATATCCCGGAAAAATATCGCCTGCGATACCTTCCCAGCAGGCATTTGCCCCTTGTATGGTTGCGATGATTCCGATTATGATCGCTGCGAGATACGTGATGAAACTGATCTTGCCCCGGTACAGGGACTCGGTTGCGGTTTCACGGTACCGGTCTATGGACGATCCGACTCCAAAACCAGTATACAGGAGATAAGTCCCGACAACCCCGAGAATGCCTGCAACCGCTAGTCCAGGTTGTTCTGCTACAACCGACACTGCATAAACGATGAAAGTAAGCCCGATCGGAATGAATATCGCGCCTCTGATCTTCGGATCACTGAGAACCTCTTTAATGAGGTAATATGTGCTCTCTATGCTCTCGCTCTGCTTGACCCGGATCCGCTTGACCGAATTTATCTTTATCCTCGACTCTATGATCGGCAGCACAGACTCGTCCTCAGCTCCATCTGATATGAAGATCACGTTCCCAAACTCACCCTTGCCAAGGAGATCGTCGATCTGCAAAGCGATCTTGTTATCGGATATTACTCCGACATCACGATCCCCTGCTATGCAGACGATCTCAACGTCCGTGCCAGCTGCGCTCAACCGGTCGTACTCCTGTATCCCGCCAAAGATCGTGTTGATATCCGAATCCTCCGGATCCGCCACCGCAAGTTTCGTTGCTGCCTCTATGTTTGCGCTTCTGCCGATAACCGGACTTGCGATGCCGGCTTTCCGTCCAATATCATCATCCCGATCCAGGCATAATACAAGAGTTCTCATAACTCATAGCAGGTCAGACCGCTGAAGCAACATCAAATCCTCGGTACTGATCTTCTCCCCCCGTCTGAACAGATTGTATATCGACTCTGCCTCTTTTCTAACCTTCATTCGCTCCACTTTCCTCTTATCCTCTCTGCCTCTTCTCGTGATGCTGACAATCATCTTCTCCAGTTCCCTAATTTCCTTCTGGGTCCTGATGAACTGGTGATGGTGGCGGTCTGCTTCGTCCTGAATTTTTACGAATTTTCTATGGATGCGATCCGATTTGACTCTGATGCCCTCGCCCTCCCTAAACACCTTAATCATCTTATCATGGCATTCCTGTGCCCGATCCGCATATTCCGTAACCTCTTCGTGATACAGAGACGCCTCTCCACGCAGACCCTCCAGCTCCCCAAGCGCTGACTTGAGTTCTGCGTTTCTCTCGATCTCTGTCATCTTCATCTTGTATTCGCTGACCAGTATGGCGATCGCGCCGACGAGTTCTTTCTCCTTTTCTGACGATAACACGTTGGTCTGCTGCCTGAATTCAAGGCCTTCAATCTCTTGTTTGAGTTCGCTTACGGATGCACCGGTGAGATTTGCGTCTTTCTTGATTTCTTCGATCTTTGCATTGGAAGCATTGATCTTCTTGTTACATTCGTCCCTCTTCACCTTATGCTCGCTTACTTTTTTGTTGTACTCGTCACGTTCATGTTTGAATTGCTGTGCCTCATCTGTCAGCATCCGTGATGTTCGATTCAGCTTATTACGCTCTGCAGACCATTTGCTTGCCTCGGTATTCAATTCGTTGCGCTTGTCCCTGGACTCTTCGAGTTCTTTAACAAGTATCGCTTTTTTATCCTGTAATTCCTTCAACATTTGCTCGGTATCCTCCTTTTTCAGCTTACTGCTGATACTGTGCCTCTCCGTTTAGGATCTTGCTCATCTCTCTATCTTTTCGATGATCGGAATGATCGCCCTCATATCTTTTTGATCGACCACTGCATCTGCGTACTCTTTCAGGATCGGCTTTGCATTGAATGCGATCGAATACCCGGCATTCGCAAACAGGTAAATATCATTCGCACCATCGCCGATCGTAATACAGTCCGATGTTTCGATTCCACACCGGTGAGCAAGATCTTTGAGCACGCGTGCCTTCGAGTCCGCCTCTGTCAGATTACCGACCACTTCTCCGGTGAGTTTTTCACCGTTCGTAGCCAGATCGTTTGCGATCACGTGATCTATGCCAAGTATCTCTCCGATACGCCTCGCAGAGAGCATAAAACCGCACGTGACCATAGCAGTCTGGTATCCCATGCGCCTGGCAGCATCCACCAGTTCTCTTGCGCCGGGCATCAGCGGGAGACTCTCGCAAGCGTGCCTGGCACGCTCGATGCTAAGTCCCTTCAGTAGGCCGACACGCTCGCGGAGAGCCGCTCCATAGTCGAGTTCTCCGTTCATAGCCCGCTCTGTGATCTCTGTAACACGATCACCAACACCAGCCGCCGCAGCAAGTTCGTCAATAGTTTCAGCGTCGATCAGCGTACTGTCCATATCAAAAACGATCATCTTCATCGAATGATTATGATATTGGGTGTACTGATACTTAAATGGTGACGTCCCTCTGCATACGACAAATTTATGGGCGGTTGGATGCGTTAAGCAAGTGTGGATTTGATATTCACATAAGGAGGACTAAATATGAACAAACGACTGATTGTGCTGATTGCACTCGTGGCCATGGTGTTTGCAATGCCTGTGAGCGCTGAGACTGTTGAGGTGCGCGGCAATGTGGCAGACGCCGCTTGCGCAGCTGCCGGGATCGCATGGGATGCCCACAACTTCGGTGCATTCTGGTACGATCTTGACGACGATCTGTCAACAGAGAGTCTTGTACTTGAGGCTGGTAAGGTAAGTGATTGGGACAGAACCATCGATGAGGAGTGTCTGAGTTATACGACTTGTCCCCTCTATCAGAAGTATGAGCTCTACGCATGTAAAGGATTGACCGTTGGTGGATCTGAAGGCTACTATCTCGAGGGCTGGATGGGATTGCCATACGCTGCGATCGGCGGAAGAGCCGACAAACTCTGTGAACTGCTGGTCGAGTTTGAGGGCGATGACAAGAAGACTCTGTCAACTGGCGAGTCATGGGACCTTGGTGGTGGATTTGCGCTTACTGCTGAAAACCTCACATGTCCATGTGGAACCATTGGGCAGTGTGATAGTTTCACTTTCAAACTATCACTCAGCAAGAATGACGTGAAACTTGATGAGCAGACTATCTCTGTCAACGCCAGCGATGGACAGGATCGAGTATACGCCTACACCCCCAACATCGGCGGTGAAGAACATATTCCAGTCTTCTCATGCTATGTGGATGCTGGGTTCCATGGCACCGATAGTGACCTCGTGCAGCTGATGTACGTCTTCCTGATCGATGATGATGTGATAGAGATTAAATGTGGCGATGAGTATGGCGTCATGGAAGTGATGACGGCAAGTTCCTCGCAGGTCATCCTCATAAATAATGAGGACACTATTGATCTCGATACGGATACCAAGGAAGAGATCATGGGCAACATCTACTTCAGGACTGCGGATGAGGCCTCTGCGATTATGTTCTACCCTATGGTCGAGTACACAGAACCCGGCACTTATGAGATTCGCGGTGCCATCGAAGCGCTTGACGCGGCTAACCCCACACTTACCATTAGCAATCCATGTGACACTGTAGCCGACCAGGGGCGAGTATGGGATTACAGCGAGTTCGCTGGTTTCTGGTATGATTTTGATGAGAATCTGCAGTCAGAGACGCTGAAGATTTTGGCGCTTGATCCTGCGACAGCTGCCCACACTCTGAACTTTGCCTACAATGATCGGACACTCGATGAGAACGCTGTGGTGTATACGACCAGCCCGGTGTTTCGGGAATATGAACTCCACGAGAATGAATTTGATCCAGACAGAACGTATCAAACAGCGATGGAAGCGACGTATGGCCTGCCGATAGGGTTGTGCGTTGACAGCGATAAAGTAGGCGGTGACTGCGGTTACTATCTCGAAGGCTGGATGGGTGAGAGGTATGTAACAATCGATAACAATGCCGATAAACTCTGTAGACTCCTGGTTGAGTTCGAGGATTATGACAAGAAGACGCTGTCAACTGGTGAAGAGTGGGATCTTGGTGGTGGATTCAGTCTCACTGCAAACCAGATCAATCTCAACGGTGACGAGGTATGGTTCTCGCTGAAGAAGGATGGTAGGGAGGTCGATAGTGGATTCGCGTCAACCAATGCTACACGACAAGATCGCGTATACACCTACACTGCGAACATTGGAGGGGGGAGATGGATCCCCGTCTTTTCGTGCTATGTGGAGGCTATATTCAGAGGAACAGACTCCAACATCGCGCAGGTTAAGTATGTATTCCTGATCGATGATGATGTGATGGAAATCGAGACCCATGACCAGTATGGTGTCATGGAAGTGATGACCGCAAGTGCCTCTTATGTCCGCCTCGAGAACGATGAAACCACCATTGACCTCGATGAAGATTGTGAGGGGCATATCATGGGCGACATCTACTTCAAGACCGCAGACGATGACACTGCCATTCGGTTCTACCCATTCGTGAAGCGCACCATCGGCGGCGAAGAACCAACACCACCAGCAGACACAATCCCTGCCATCGACACCGATAACGACGGCGTCCCGGATGCGTGGGATGCAGACAACAGCACCCCTGCCGGCTACTGGACCGATTCAGACGGACGTGGACGGATGTGGGGGGACATGAATGATGACGGGGAACTCACATCGGTTGACGCTCTCATGATCCTGCAGGCTGTGGTCGGGAAGATCGACTTGTGACGGGAATTGCAATTTCGGCGGTGCCAAACGCACCGTCAATTTTCTTTTGTTGATTCGAGTTTCGTGCCGATGCTCTCAACACATTCAGGAGGTTATGCGCACATCAGCACCCGAATTCCTGGCACGAACAACCATGCATCTGCCGCGGATCGTCTCATCCAGAAACTCCTGCACCTCATGCACGGCATCTGCCGCCGCCTTGCGGCTGTCCGTGATCCCGTAGACCACAGGTCCGAACGAACTCATCCCGGCGCCACACGTATTCTCCTGCATCAGTTCGATGATCTGTACGATCTCCGGCGTCTGAAGCGCAATCTCACGTCTCTTGAATCCCACGCCCTGTATCCGATTTATCGAATCCCCGAATGCCTCGATGTCGCCTTCGACAACACCGGAAAGTGTCTCCATCAGAATGATGTGCGAGAGTTCCTGCACCTCCGAAAGCGGGATCGGGCACTCCTTTCCGAAGATGTCCACCTCTCTTGCATCATGAGCACCTCTAACGTCAGGGATTGCAAGCACGATCTCCCAGTCCGGGAATGGCTGCTGGAATAGGATCGATGCCGGCGGCGACTTTGATGCTGCCGACGGCTTGAACGCTCCCTTCTCGGAAAATTTATGCCCGGAATCGAGGATGAAACCACCGCTCTCGAACGACGCGACGCCGATACCAGATGTTCCGCCGCGTCCTACCGCGATTGCGACATCCCGCACGCTCAAGCCCAGATCGTACAACCGGTTCACAGCCATGCCTGCGGCAAGCGCTGCCTGCGTGCCAGTGCCAAGCCCGACGTGCGAGGGGGAATTCTGCTCGATGCGGATGCGGACGCCGCAGCCCTCCGGGAGGATCGCGCTCGCGCTGCTCTGCATCCGGTCTGCCAGTTCTAAGTTGCCTGTGACTATGATCCCATCTGCCGCTTCTGCCGTGATGCGGATGCCTGGCTCTTCAATCGTCAGCCCGATCCCACCATCCACCCGCCCGATCGATGCGTTGAGGTCGATCAAGGTGATATGTAGGCGGGAGGGCGTTGTGATCTCGATTGTCATGGGGTGTCTTCTGGCGTCTTTGGTAAAGATGTTATGGCCCCCTGGCATCTGGCTGCCACGTCTTGGGGTGTGACGCTCTTTTGCGCGAACGATATGTTTATGATTTGGAAGAAATGATGATGGATACACCAAACTTGTGAGGTGGTAAAAATGTATAGAAGCTGGTTAGACCCATTTGAAGAACTGCACAGGATGCAGGAATGGATGAACAGGGCATTCGGAGAGTCCGGACCGATCGCTCCCGGGAGATTGCTGCCATCAGGAGCTCGCGAGGCGGCGATGGAGACCGTGACGCCATCCATGGACTTGCAGGATACGGAAGATAAGATCCTGGTCACTGCCGATGTGCCCGGTGTTGACAAGGGAGATGTCACCGTGAATGTTCGTGGCGATATGCTCGAGATCACGGCTGAGAAGAAGGAAGAGAAGGAAGAGAAAGGCGAGGGCTACATCAGAAGGGAGCGCGGCTACACCGGATTCTACCGGAGGATACCGCTGCCGGCTGATGTGGACCCGGGCAAGGTCGATGCCACGCTTGCGGATGGGGTGTTGCGGATCGAGATGACAAAGACTGCACCCTCCGAAGCGAAGAAGATCGAAGTGAAGTGATCTTCTTCTTTTATTTTTTTTATTTGTATAATTGATCGCGGGGTTACTTATTAGGGTTGATATCATGAAACAATACAAACTCTGGATCAATGGCGAATGGACTGAATCAGAATCTGAAAACGCAATCTCAGTAACCAACCCGGCAACAGAAACCGAGATTGCAACCGTCGCAGATGGAGAACGCGCGGACGCCGAAAAAGCGATCGATGCAGCGCGTGACGCGTTTGATAACACCGACTGGAGCCAGAACCACGCTCTCCGGAAGACAGTTCTCCTGAAAGCAGCAGAACTGCTACGGAAGGACGTAGACCGCCTCGCACGCCTCGAAACGCTGGATAACGGAATGCCGATCGGCTGGGCAACGCGGTTCGTCCCTGACGTGGCAGACTTCTTCGAGTATTACGCGGGTTTCACAGAGCCGCTTGTTGAGGAACTTGGCGCCCAGAGCACCGTCTACTACGAGCCAGCCGGCGTTGCTGCGGGGATCATCCCGTGGAACCTGCCGCTTAAGATGGCGTCATGGAAGGTTGCACCCGCACTTGCCGCGGGAAATACGATCATCCTCAAGCCATCGAGCCAGACTCCGGTAACAGCACTCGAACTCGGCGAGATATTTGGCAGGGCAGGATGCCCGAAAGGCGTGGTAAACGTGATCACAGGAAGGGGAAGCGTTGTCGGGGCAGAACTTGCGGGAAGCCCAAAGGTCGATAAGGTTGCGTTTACTGGCGGGACCGAGACCGGAAAAGAGGTCATGAGACTTGCGTCAGGGAATCTTAAGAAGATAACGCTCGAATGCGGCGGGAAATCTGCAAACATCGTCCTCGATGACGCAGATATGGGAAAAGCGGTGAAAGGTGCTCTCTTTGCGATGTTTTTTAACGCGGGACAGGTATGCACCGCGGGTTCGAGGCTGCTTCTGCCAGAGGGCATCCACGACCGGTTCATGGAACTGATGGTCGCAGAGACGAGACGGCTTGTGATCGGGGATGGGCTCGATGATCCTGACATGGGACCTGTGGTAAGTCTCGACCAGATGGAAAAAGACTTGAGATACATCGGATACGGGATCGAGGATGGCGCAGAACTCGTAACCGGTGGAAAACGTCTCGACCGGGCTGGCTACTTCGTCGAGCCGACGATATTTGATCGCGTGGAATCGGGATCGCGGATTGCGCAGGAAGAGATATTCGGACCGGTGCTGTCTGTGCTCACGTACAGCGATGAGGCGGAAGCTATCGAGATCGCGAACGATACGAGGTACGGGCTTGCCGGTGCGGTCTGGTCAGAGGATGTTTCGCGTGCAAAGAGGGTTGCAAGCCATATCAGGGCAGGAACGGTGTGGATCAACACGTATCATGGCGCTCCGAAGTATGCGCCGTTTGGCGGATATCGCGAGAGCGGGATTGGGCGGGAACTCGGGATGCATGGTCTCAAGAGTTACCTCGAAGTGAAGCATGTCATGGTCGGATGACCGCGGCGTGGTTGCAGGTTCAGGTCTGCATCGTCAAAATCACGGAGATAAGGCAGGGAATTTAACCGCGGAGAGATGGGGACTCTTGCGTTCTCCGCGCCCTCTGCGGTGAAAACCCGGTGGCAAGTAACACGTAATATTCGAGTGTATTCGATTATGTCGCCCACTATGATGAATTATTATACGTCAGGATGGGGCGTAGATCCTGACCCTTACACACTCAACCTCATGATCGCATCAGCGAGATCGCCGCCAGCATCTCCCAGTGCTTCGCGTGCCGCATCCTCGCTCGCACCGGTCTGCTCGATCACGAGTTGCACATCCTCATCAGGTATCGCAAGTTCCCTTGCACGCTCATGCGGCGTGCCCACCAGCTGGTAGGTCTTCGTGCCTGCCGCATCCATGATCGAAACCGCGGCATCATCAAAGACGATCTCCGAGTCCGCGGTTCGGATGATCACCTCTTCCACGTTCTCGATCTCTGTGACGCTGATACCCATCTGCTTCATCATCTGCTGCATCTTTCGTGGGCTCATGCCCTTCCCAAGTCCTGGAAACATTTTTTTACACCTCTTCTATCTCTCGATTTATCCCGATCGTACTATGACTTATGGTTTCAGGTGGCATATAATGGTAACGCGATCGCCTCGTCCTCAGGATGTCCCCGGTATGTTTTGTTGGGTGTGAGGGATTCAAATGGCATTTCATCGCCACTGGAAATTCTATCGTTCGGTTGGGGGCATCAATCGCTTTTGTGCATAGATTCTATAGCAAATATTTATATAGCGTGCATACCAAACTAATTGTGATCATCG
>QBUV01000113.1:15036-18824 GCA_013572355.1 Candidatus Methanogaster sp. | reverse complement strand
GCTGCGTATGATGCTTACTGCATAGCAGTTGGTGCCACCAGATACGATGAAACCGTGAGCTACTATTCAACCAACGGTAATTACGTGGATATTGCTGCGCCGGGCGGGGATATGACGGTAAACCAGAACGGAGATGGTTATGTTGACGGAGTTCTCCAGCAGACCCATGATGGCAGTGACTATACGACTTTCGGATATTATTTCTATCAGGGTACTTCCATGGCAGCCCCCCATGTTTCAGGAGTGGCTGCGCTGTTGATATCAAATGGTGTCACCAGCCCTGATGATGTCAGGGAAGCCCTGCAATCTACGGCCGAGGATAAAGGAGCTATGGGATGGGATCCAGAATATGGCTGGGGTATTGTGGATGCTTATGCGGCTTTGCAATGGTCAGCGGAATCCAATAAACCTCCTGTGGCACATTATCAGTCAGTAACCACTGATGAAGATACATCGGTTTCCATCACATTATCAGCAACCGATGTCGATGGTGATTCACTGATGTATTCGATAGTTGATATTCCGTCTAACGGAACTGTCTCTCTCTTGGATAACACGGCTACATACACACCAGCCACGAACTATAATGGTGCTGACAGCTTTACCTTCGAGGCAAATGATGGTACGGTTGACAGTAACACTGCTACGGTTTCAATAACTGTAACTCCAGCAACTTCTACCACTATGCACATGCACGTTGCCAGCATCGATATGTCGCTAAAAACAGCCGGACCGAACAGAAACGCCATAGCACTGGTAACGATTGTTGATGAGTCTGACAATCCAGTTGAAGGCGCAACGGTATCTGGTCATTGGAGCGGTGTGACGGGCGATAGCGATTCCGGTTTAACTGGCGCAAGCGGAGAGGTATCACTGAAGTCCAACAAGGTGAAAAATGTTCCGAGTGGAACAATCTTCACCTTCACGGTGGACGATGTTTCGCTTGCCGGATGGACATACGACCCGACAGTAACGAGCGGCAGCATAACCGCACCCTAAGGAGGAGACTTCTCCTCCTCTCTTTTATCCGGATTCAACCATCCTGCAGATATCTTCCTCCAGCCGCCTCCCCGCGCCCTCTTCATACATATCCTCTATCCTGCTCGTCCCGATTAACTCGTTTATGTCCGAAAGTCGCTCTTCAAAGATCGTTTTCGCATCATATCCGTTATCGCCCATGATCGCATAGATAATATAGTATTGAGCATATAAGTCGCTCTCCAGAAGGGAATACACTTCGCCCAGAAGGTTTTTCAGATCAGAACCCACATTCTTCTCGTAATAATCATTCTCAACCATCATATCCGCATCCAGATACGTGACGTTTATGATCGCCTCCTCTTCAGGGCGCTTGAACACGAATTTTTCGATGATCTCTGCGGTGTTTGCGCCCTGGTACCATTTCTCCTGCCATGCCCTGTAAATTGCAGCGCAAAGCCGCCATATCCATGGCGCATGTACGAATATGCGGTAATCATAGTACAGTTTGTCGACCGTTGGATTATCCAGTGCCAGAATGCCGTCGATGAGGATAACTATGTCCTTATCCGACTTTAACTTTACCTCTGCCTCTCCGGACCACTCAGTCATCCGGTTAACATTTCTAAAAAGTTCGGTATGACTTTCAGACAACCGGCTGCCAAACATTGTAGATTTCTCGTCCAGGAATCTCCCTAATTTGCTGTACCTCACGCGGGAGACCTGATCGAACACAGGATGACTGATAGTATCTCCGTTGTTGGCAGCCACTATATCGTCCCACAGCCGCGTAAGAGAGTATTTCGACCTGATCCCTCCCCTTTCCCGCTTTTCTTTCGGTAGCAGATAATCATCCATCGCTATAATCTCTGCGGTCGCCCGGTCCGAACTCGCCCTCTCGAGTTCCTCGATCCCGTTCTTCACGAGTCTGGCAAAGTGCGTCTTCCCGCCGCCCGATGGTCCGGCAACACCGATGATCGTATGTGTGGATAGTTTCCGTCCGGTGCGGAGTATTCCGGCTATCTCAGAGATCGCAACCCCTTCTGCCTCATCTATCATCAATTTCGTATCGGGCTCGATCCGCATCTTCATCTGCATCTCCTGTAGCGCACAGAGAGCCGCACCCACTGCGCCCTGCCACTTTCCTGAAATCCGCTCGTACCGGGTTATCTCTTCTTCGCCTTCATCCCCCACCCTGCCTCTTGCCTCTTCGATCCCGCCGAGTATCTCTATCTTAAGTCCTGGAAATTTATCGTCGATCCCCTTCGCGATTCCCCGAATGATCATCGCCCTCTCGCCCTTCTGCTGGACCATGCCGCCTGAGAGCGCCACCCAGAACCCGGTAACCTCCATCAGCCGCGCCAGTTCCCCGAATAGAACCGAGAGATTCTCCCCGTACTCCATGAACACGTCCGATGCAACTTTCTGTAGCTCCCAATCCCGTCTTAGGAAAGTGCCGACGTCTGCTGCCAGCAGGTCACACTTATCGCCTGCACACGCTACATTCTCTGCAAAATCAGGCGGAATTTTCACACCCCTCTCCGATGCCAGATGCATGAACCTGTCGACCACCCACCTGGACGGAAGCTCAAGGCACCCCTTCATTCCGCAATTGCAGATAGGCACATCCTCTGAGAAGTTCACCCTGAAATGAGTCTCCATCGGTGCCCCCACCCATGACAGGAGGTAACCCTCCACGAGAATCGCAAAACCAATCCCCTTCCGCAAGACAAGCGCCACGGTCGGCTGGTCGGTTGCGATATCGCCTGCCCAGACGATCCTGTGATAGACCGCCTCCACATTGGCATCGTTGATGAACCGGATAGAAGGGTACTTCCGCTGTAAATTTTCAAGCGACTCCCTGGTCACACCCTTCGCCTCCGCCATCCTTACGACATTCCCGTAAGGATCCACGGGCCCGGGAACGCCGATATAAACATACTCGTTTTCGCTGATACCAACCTCGGTAGCAGCCTTTGTGAGACACTCTTCGAGCACCTCTTCAATCGGACTTCCTCCCCCGATAGCAATCTCATTTCTGTGGACGACGTTGCCGTTCTCGAGAGCGACCGTCTTGATGTCGGTTCCTGTGATCACCATCCCGACCGACCTTCCGGAATCGTACCGTCCTGACCTGACCTGACCGATCCTGATCTCCCCCTGCTCGATTCTCCCGTTCCGCCACTGTATCGGCTTACCAAAGTTTGCATCGAGGAGTGTTATGAAAAACTCGCGCTCAAAGTACTCTTTCACGTCGCTTATGAGCCGATCGGTAGCAAGTTCAGGGCTGGTCTCTATCCCTATCTGCTTTATTCCAAGCGTCTCCCCCCTTATATTCAGACAGACCGCGATATACTCAAGTAGTTTGGCATAACGATCCGTCCCCTGTTCGAAGATCTGGTCGGGCACCGTTATAATCTCGCATGAGACTTTTCCGCTGCCTTCTTCCGCCCAGAGCGTCACATCCACGAGATCTGCCCTTGGTGCCGTCTTTTTCAGTTCCTCCCGGAATACGACATGATGGCTTTGCAGATCATCCCCGATCCTGCGCAGTAGAGCGTCTATCCGTTGAGCCACAGTTTCACTGGTAGAATCGGAAACCATCAATATCAAATATATAAACGGTTCATACCTAAAGTTTTGGATTGCACGAACGGTAGAAAAAAATAGAAGGGGCGGTGGCGCAGAATGCGCAACCACCACACCACCCCGGATTACTCACGTATATGCATACACATCAAACTCGGTGCACTGCCCGTACATCCGTGCAAAGCCGGTCTCGTGTAGCCGGATGTATCTGGCGTTCGTCT
>QBUV01000113.1:0-14820 GCA_013572355.1 Candidatus Methanogaster sp. | reverse complement strand
GAGTTGCTGTGTTGTCATCGATCGCCTTTGCCGGAGCATACGTGCTGCTGTAGTACGACGATGCTGTTGCAGCGACCGGATTGACCCACATTCCGGATCCGGATTCTATTGCTGTGGTCGCTACGCTGTCTGATCCGGTTGCCCAGTCGTCATCGACCACGGTAAGTGTTGCCGTGTACGTTCCTGGACTGGTGTAGGTGTGAGTTGGATTCTGCGATGTTGAACTTGCGCCATCGCCAAAGGTCCATTTGTACGAGACGACTGTGCCATCGCTGTCAGTCCCTGTGCCTGTGAACGCTACGTCAAGCGGGATAGTTCCGCTTGTTGGGTTTGCAGATGCTCCTGCAACTGGTGGCTGGTTTGCCGATTCAGTGACCGTGATCGCTGCACTGTCTGATCCGGTTGCCCCGTCGTCATCGGTCACGGTAAGTGTTGCCGTGTACGTTCCAGGATTGTTGTAGGTGTGAGCTGGATTCTGCGATGTTGAACTTGCGCCATCGCCAAAGGTCCATTCGTACGAGACGACTGTGCCATCGCTGTCAGCCCCTGTGCCGGTGAACGCTACGTCGAGTTGCGCAGTTCCGGTTTCAGGACTTGCAGATGCTACTGCAGTTGGTAGCTGGTTTGCCCCATCGTGGACTATACCGGTAACAGTATACGCATAATTATACTTCTCGAGATTTCCGTACAGGACTCTCGCATAACCATTCTCTCCCCAACCTGATCCCCAACTGTTCTTGATGATCCAGCAACCTTCGGAATCATCCCAGCCGACCAGTACGACAGCATGGTTTGCCCATCCGACTCCGTCAGTGGCTGACCATGCCGGTTCGTAGACCCCACCACGGTAGTAGAACCAGTCGTCTGGTACACTCAGCACGACAGACAGTGGACCGTACTCCTGAAGAGCGGATTTGAATGCGTCTTTCGATGATGATACATATTTATAATTTTCAATCTTCCATGGATTCTCGTCCCAGCCAGAGCATGGCGCACATGCGCCGTTACGTCTGGTGTATGGGAAACAGCTCTCCTCTGACACTCCCGTGTCCCTCACATACTTAAGTGCCCAGTCGGGCCATCCGCCGCTGCAATCTCCAGCACTGCAACAATCAGATACGAGATGCTGCTCTGACAGATCAATATCAATATTTGGATCGTTTGCATAGATGTTGACCGCCGCCTCGACAACACCGATCGCGCTAAACGCCCAGCAACTTCCACACGAACTCTGGCTCTTAACTGGCGTCATCCAGTCCTTGCCATCCTTGTTGCGCCAGTCGAATGATTCGGCATAAGTGACACCTGCCCGTAGAGACGGTTGCGCAAACTGCGCATCGTCCGGAATCGGACCTATTCTTGCGCCGCACAATTGCAGCTTCTCATCTACCGTAAGTTCAGATACAGACGTTTCTCCTGCTGTCCAGTTACCCCCGTTTGCGTCTATTGCCTCCTGTATGGCAGTCATTCCCTCAAGTTCAACTTGCGATACGGACATACTAACCGGACCTGCCGAAACCGTGCAGATCATAGCCGATACTATAATCGATATCGCCAAGATGTTTACTAACCTGTGTTTGTACATTGTGGTTACCCCTTTTTCTGTTTATTTCGGCTGCGCCATCGACATCCTCCACAGAGCCGATGCACCAACCTCTGATGTGAACTTTTCACATCATTATTATTATCATTATGAGGTAATCGTATATAAACTTTGCGGAGGCATGAGGGTGCCAGGTTATTCTGGCATCGAGGGTACCCTGGTTTCTGATACGATGGTGTTTTATGGCACTGCCTGAAAATCGGAGTATTTTTACTGGAGTTTTCGATTGTGCCGGTTTAAACAAAGCCCTGCAACCCAACTGCAGGCGCTGCATAGTGATCCTGGCACCATTTGCCGGTCGGGGCGATGGTCGAATGATAGAGTCCCGAAGCCCTCAGGAGGAAAAGAGATATAGTCAGTCGGATGAATGGAAACTCTACTTCGCGCGATAGTGAGGTGACAACATGAAGACGGTTCGCATCATCGTAACAGGTAGGGTGCAGGGCGTAGGATTCAGATACTTCACAGTGAGATGCGCAAACGATCTCGGTCTCTGTGGCTGGGTCAGAAACCTGCCAGACGGCAGCGTCGAGACCGCGATCCAGGGACAGGGCGAGAAGATCGAAGAGATGATCGGGCTGCTTAAGCAAGGTCCCGGGGCTGCAAATGTTTCAGGTCTGGAGATCGAAGAGATTGAGTCAGAGTCTGGATCTGCTGAACTGTCCGGATTTGCCATGAGGTTTTAAATGGATGCCAACCTGACCGGAAAATTGGAAAACATACGGGGATTTTCGATTATCAGGAGCGAAGAGAATCAGATACTGGTGGATATCAGTGATTTCGGGATGGACACGTCAGAACTGATCTGCCGCCTCTCTGAACACGGGATTGAGGTGCATGAGTGTGGCAAAGACTGTATCCGGATCGATGCGGAGTTCATGAACCAAAAACTGATCGATGTGATCAGCAGCGCGATATCCGAGTGGGGGCGGAATCTCGCCAGAAGAAACATTGAGGATGTGCTTAAGGGAGGAATACGTGTGGGCAGAAGAGATTGCGAATATTATCCATGTCATTTTGAGGGGCAGGACTGTACGTTCTGTTTCTGCCCGTTTTATCCGTGTAACGACACGCGCACAGGCGGCAAGTATGTCGAAAGTTCGACCGGCAAGATGGTCTGGAGCTGCGTTGACTGCACAATCATCCACGAGCCAGAGGTTGCAGAGGAGATACTTGTTGCGCTGATGGCGCTCAAACCCGGAGAGGATATGCGATCCGTGTTTGAGAGTGTGGTCGTAAAGCACCTGTTATAGCCGTGCCGTTGTGAAATTGCGTGGCTGGTAAACCCAAAACCCAAAAGTACCCGCCGCACCAATAACCCTTGCAACCATGACCCTCATAGAAGCAGAAGCAAAATACATCCAGCCCACATACACCCGCCAGCCGATCACCCTAACCCGCGGCAGCGGTGCCCGGGTCTGGGACTCGGAAGGCAACGAGTACATCGACTGCGTTGCAGGAGTTGCTGTGAACGTCTGCGGGCACTGCCATCCAAAGATCGTTGAAGCGATCCGGACGCAGGCAGAGACGCTCATACACACCTCAAACCTCTACTACACCGAGCCGCAGATCAGACTCGCAGAGGAACTCGTGAAGCTGACCGGGCTCGACCGCATATTCTTCTGTAATTCTGGCACTGAAGCGGTCGAGGCTGCCATGAAACTTGCGCGCCGTAGCACAGGGAAAACCGATTTCATCGCAAGCGAGAACTCATTTCACGGAAGGACGCTTGGAGCGCTCAGTCTCACACACACAGAGAAGTACCGAAAACCCTTCGAGCCACTCATCCCGGGCGTCACATTCGTGAGATACGACGATGCAGAAGCGGTCTCCGAAGCGATCACGCCGGATACGGCAGCCGTAGTCCTCGAAGCGGTTCAGGGAGAGGGCGGAATCCATATCGCGTCCGCGGATTATCTCCGTGAGGTGCGGGAGATCTGCGACTCAAACGATATCCTGCTGATCCTCGACGAGGTCCAGACCGGGTTTGGGAGAACCGGAACATGGTTTGCTTACGAGCATTACGGGATCAAGCCTGACATCATGACCATGGCAAAGGCACTCGGCAGCGGATTTCCGATCGGTGCGATGGCGTCACGCGAGGATCTGCTGTTTGGACGCGGCGAACACGGCGCAACATTCGCGGGAAGTCCACTTGCATGTGCAGCAGCAACTGCAACGATCTCTGTTATCAGGGACGAGGGTCTCGTGGAGCGGTCAAGGACGCTTGGAGCGTATCTGCTGGAGCAGTTGCAATCGATTGAGTCGCTCGCCGGAAACAGGGTGCGAGAGGTGCGCGGTATCGGGCTTATGGTCGGGATCGACTTCGAGACCGGGTGTGGCGATCTGGTGAACATGGCAAGAGAACGCGGCGTACTCCTCAACTGCACTGCTGATACCGTGCTCCGGTTCCTGCCGCCGCTTGTGATCACGGAAAGTGAGATCGACCAGGTTATGGCTGTGGTTGAGCAGCTTTGAGATCGACTTTCGAAAAGCCCATTCCGTCTTGATCGATCAGAAGAATGCCGCGTGTGGATCATTCCCCGACGATCTGCACGATCAACTTCCGGTCCCTTGGGCGGTTGTCGAGATCGATGAAGATGATCTGCTGCCACGTCCCGAGTTGCATCCTGCCACCGGAAAACGGCACAGAGAGACTCGGACCAAGCAGCGCTGCCCGCACATGGGAGTGCCCGTTGCCATCGCCCCACTTCAGGTTATGCGCATATCGGGTATTCTGCGGTGCAATCCGCTCAAGCATATCCTTAAGATCGGAGATCAGACCGGATTCGTACTCGATCGTTGTCACCGCACCTGTCGCGCCTGGTGCAAATATCGTGGCGGTTCCGCCGGAGAGTCCTGATTTTGATAGTGCGTCAGAGACGTCATCGGTTATGTCGATGATGTCTGCATTCCCGCCTGTTGAGAAGCTCAGGTAATGAGTGCTGACAGCCACCGTTATTCTCCAAAATCAGCCAGTTTGAATCCTGCTGCACTGATTGCGAGGATGAATAGTAGTAGCGCTGCCAGAAAACCAACTCCTCCTGCGCTGATGCTGTTAAATGCGGCGCACATCAGGATAAAGAAGAGCACCGCGCCTATCGATGCTGTGATCTCAAATGTCGATTTCTTCATCGGTGCCAGTATCGGCATGGGGGGTTAAAAGATTAACTTACAGTATGTGTGCCAACCCGTCCGCCACATTTTAATATCTTGCACCCGATGATATTACTATGCCGGAGCGAGACGACTACCTTGATCGGTACACGAGTGTGAAGAGCATCGTTGGTGAGGCGCTGCCTTTCGAACTCGTCTGCACCATCGGCGGAGTCTTTGCCGGCGTCATACTGGTCAAGATGATCGATGCGATCGAGATGATCCCTGGACTCCTGGTGCTCGTGCCTGCGATACTCGGGATGCGCGGCAACATCTCGTGCACGCTCGGATCCCGTCTCGGAAGTGCGATACATCTCGGACTGATCAGCAGGATCGAACGGAACCCGGAACTCATAAACAACGTGGCAGGTTCGCTGACGCTCAGTCTGATCATGTCGATTGTGCTCGGGATATTTGCGCACATCTTCACAGTTGCGCTCGGGATGCAGAGTGTCGGGGTGGTTGTGCTCGTCTCGATCGCGGTCTTTGCGGGTGTGTCGTCCGGCTTGATTCTCGCGGTCTTTGCTGTTGTTATAACGATTGGCGCATTCAGGCATGGCATCGATCCGGATAACATCACGACACCTGCGCTCGGCACGCTCGGCGATGTTATCACGATGCTTATGGTCTTCTGTGCTGCAGAGGCGGTGATCTGGATATGGCATATTACACTGTGACCGGAATCATGAAGCGAGGCATCCCTGTTCTTCTCGTTGCAGCAATCATCAGCATCACAGCCGGTCAACTGCTCCATGCCGGGCAGGACCTTCTCATTGCTTTTCCCGTGCTTCTGATCCTGATCCCGCCGCTTATCAAGGTTGGCGGCGATACAGGCAGCATTCTTGGCGCAAGACTCTCGTCTGCGTTTCATCTCGGTCTCGTCGAGCCGGTCGGGGGCGTGGTGGTCAGAAACAACATCTTAGCGTGCCTGGTGATCGGATCCGTGTCGTGCGTGGTGCTCAGTGTGGCGGTCTGGGCGGCTGCTCTTCTGCTGGGTATCGACGTCGTGTACTGGCTCTTGCTCAAGATAACACTGATCGCAGGATGCATTGAGATGGTGGTGGTCTTCACCGCAACCATCGGCATCGCATTCGTATCGCACAGGCGCGGACTCGATCCCGATGATGTCGTGATCCCGCTCATCACCGCGATCGGGGATATCGTCGGCATCACGGCGGTCTTTGTTGCGGCGTGGGTGGTGGGGTGAGTGGCACCCAATATAAAAACAAAGAACTATTAGTACATGAATTGGAACCCGGTCACCCAGCAATGCAACACATAAGCCAACGATAAACTTATGCACCACCACAATCACGTAACAAGTCATGAAGGAAATCCGAATTCACGGTCGCGGCGGGCAGGGCTCGGTCACTGCTGCCGAACTGCTTGCGATAGCGGCTTTCGAGGACGGTATGTACAGCCAGGCATTTCCGTCATTCGGCGTGGAGCGGAGGGGGGCGCCTGTGATGGCATTCGTCCGCCTCTCCGATAAAAAGATCAGACTGCGCAGTCAGGTCTACGAGCCGGATTATGTGATCGTGCAGGACGCAACGCTCATTGAAGCGGTCGATGTTGCGGGCGGACTGAAGGCAGACGGCATGATCATCATCAATACCGATCACAACCCCGATGACCTCCCTCTCGAGACAAAAGCCGCGGTCAAGACGATCGATGCAACCAGGATCGCGCTTGATATCATCGGAAAGCCGATCATGAATACAGTGATGCTCGGCGCATTTGCAGGCGCAAGTGGAGAGGTCACCGCGGAGTCGATTAAGAATGCGGTACGTGACCGATTTCCGGGAAAGGTCGGAGAGAAGAACGCAGACGCTGTACAGGGCGCGTACGACATGGTGGTGGGATCATGATTCCACATGCACCGATCGGAGAGCCGGAATCCAGTCTTGCGAACAAGACCGGTAGCTGGCGGATTTTCATACCGGTATTCGATGCGGAACTCTGCAACGGATGCGGCACCTGCGAGACGTTCTGTCCTGAAGGCGTGGTGCACAAGAGAGCCGATTCGGATACATTCATCGCTGATTACGCTTACTGCAAGGGCTGCGGAATATGCGCTTACGAATGCCCGAAAGATGCCATAAAGATGATTCTGGAGGAGAAATGAGTGGAAAACTAAAAAGCGGAAGGCAGGTCGTCGAGGGATCGTACGCGGTTGCCCATGCAGTTGCGATGTGCAGACCCGATGTGATATCCGCGTACCCGATCACGCCGCAGACCCATGTCGTTGAGGATCTCTCGCAGTTCGTTGCCGATGGCGTAATCGATTCCAAATACATCAATGTCGAGAGCGAGTTCTCAGCGCTTTCCGCACTCGTCGGGGCGAGTGCAGCAGGCGCACGGACCTACTCGGCAACCACATCACAGGGGCTTGCGCTGATGCACGAGGTGGTCTTTAATATGGCAGGCATGAGGCTTCCGGCCGTGATGACGATCGTGAACCGGTCGATGTCGGCGCCGATCAACATCTGGAACGACCATCAGGATAGTATGGCAGAGCGGGATTCCGGATGGATCCAGTTGTATGTCGAGGATGTGCAGGAACTCGTTGATACGACCGTGCAGGCGTACCTGATCGCAGAGGACCCTGATGTCTCGCTTCCGGTCATGGTCTGCATGGACGGATTCATACTCTCGCACGTATTCGAACCCGTAGACCTCCTCGACCAGAAAGCCGTGGATGAGTTTCTCCCACCGTTTAAGCCGGTGAGCGTTCTCGATCCTGAAGATCCGAAATCGTTTGGCATGTTCGTGGACCCTGAGTACTACATGGATTTCAGGTATCTTGTCGAGCAGGCGATGGATCGGTCGAGATCGAAGATACAGGACGCGGCAAAGAGTTTCGAATCGGCTTTTGGCAGGCATTACGGAGACCTGATCGATACGTACCAGACCGACGACGCAGAGATCATCCTCGTGGCGATGGGATCATTGGTCGGGACGCTTCGTGATGTGGTCGATGACCTGCGCAGCAAGGGCGTCCCTGTCGGACTCCTGAAGATCCGTGCGTTCAGGCCGTTTCCTGCTGATGAGATCGCTGAGGCGACCTCCGGCGCAAAGGTTGTCTGCGTGCTTGACAAGAACATCTCGCTTGGCACAGGAGAGGGCGCGGTATGCACCGAGATCAAGGCGTCCCTCTACAACAGTGACATCAGCGTTCCTGTGATCGGATTCGTGATCGGGCTTGGCGGGCGTGATATTCCGGTCAGCACAGTCCAGCGAATCGTTAGCAAGGCAGAGGACGTCATCAAGCACGGGATCAAGGTCGAGAGCGAGTTTGTGGATCTGAAGCACTCGCTTGTTTCGTAGGAACCTGAACTATCGCATATACTCGATTGCTCAATACTATGTGGTCAATATCATTATGCCGAAAGGCATGGATCAAAGCAGGGAATTTAACCGCGGGGCACGCAGAGAGGAGGTGTTCCGCGATCCCTGCGGTGAGAAAAGTTATCTCACAATTGCACAAAAACGACCACAACTTGCCAGACATGTTCTTCCAATCTGTGTTAATCGACGATCCCTGCGGTTAAATCTACTATTTAGTCTCAGCAAGTCCCGGATATGGTCAAAATTCTGATTGAAACTCCGTCAACACCCGGATAACTTTACAAATCCCGTGCACAGATGTATTTTTATACGAAAACATACAAGGAATTGAACACGTTAAGAATTAGGTGCAGTTTAATATGACATACAAGCTCGGGATTTCCAGACTGGACGAATTGATAGGGGATATAAAGAGCGGTACAAATATCATGATGATCGGACCGCCCATTAGCGGGAAGGACGATATCGCAAATATCATCGCATACCAGGGGTTACTCGATGCCAATGCTGCCGTGATCGTTTCGACGCGCGAGCCGGGAAACAACGTGCTTGAGTGGTTCGAACGCTACAACCTGGACGTCCCGATGGACCGTATCGGGATCGTGGACTGTGTCACGCGTACTCTTGGATTTGGCGCACCCGATACCGATAACATCAAGATGGCGTCAAGTCCGGTCGATCTCACAGGCATCGGCGTCAAGATCAGCCAGTTCTTTGAGCACTTCTGGATGGAGATGCATCTGCGGGAGACGAGGTTGTGCATCAATTCCTTGTCAACGATCCTGATGTATTCCAATCTCCAGACCGTATTCCGGTTCCTGCATGTCTTCACAGGTCGCATAAAAGCAGCAAATGCGCTCGGCATATACGTAATCGAAGAGGGGATGCATGATGAGAAGACCATCGTGACGCTGAAACAGTTGTTCGATGGCATGATCGAGATCAGGGAGAGCGAGGAGGGCTATCAGATACGGGCTGTCGGGTTTACGCCAAAACCAACTCCGTGGTTTGACTATGAGATCGATGGCGCGAATATTGTGCTGCGGGGTTAGCATAGATGATAGAGACTGGAATACCGAAACTGGACGATTACCTGCATGGTGGCGTACCCTTGGGGAAAACGCTTGTGTATTATGCGTACCCCGGAGTTGAGGGTGCCGTATTCGGGATGCAAAGCCTCTGCCATGCCATATCAAACGGAATAAGTGGTGTTTATGTCGCATCGAGTACCGAGCCGCACAGGATCAGGGAACAGTTCAGCGAGTTCGGATGGGATGCCGATGAGTACGGGGATCGATTCGCCATCATCGATGCGTTCTCCGGATTGATCGGCGCGGATTCGCATGAACGGTATGTCGTGGCTGACCCCGAAGATACCAGGAGTCTGACACAGTGCATCAAGAATGCGATGGAGGATCTGCGCGAACCTGGCGTTATCGTGTTCGAATCGCTCTCGACGATCATGGACCTGTGCGGGGAGTTAGAAACACTCGACGCCATTGAGGAGTGGAACCAGTATGCAATGCTCTACGACCATGCGATGGTCTACAATTTTACGGCATGGCCATATTCAGATGACACGTTGCTATCCATAAAAGAAGATATTTTCGATTCTACCATTTCCGTTGGCGGGATTACTGGAAACGTTATTTTTGGACAGTATTTTGGAGTGTTAAAGGCGAACTGGACCGATGCGGTCCGGAAATATATATTATTCAAGGTTTTAAAGCCGGGCGGCGTACGTGCGTACATCCCAAAGATCCTGGTCACAGGACCGTTTGACGCGGGCAAATCCACGTTTGTACATGCGCTCTCGACCAGAGCGGTATCTGTGGATCGGCTCGGCACAACCATAGCGCTCGATCACGGACATGTGGATCACAAAGGATTTGCTGCCGACATCTTCGGAACTCCGGGTCAGGCACGGTTCGATCCGATCATAAAACTGCTCAGCGGAGAGGCGATGGGTGTCTTCCTTGTTCTGGACTCGACCAGAGCCGAGGACTTCGCACGCGGCAGGCAGATGCTCGAGATCACCAGGTCGTTTGGGCTGCCGGTTGTTATCATTGCAAACAAGCAGGACTGTGATGGCGTGCTTACGCCGGACGATATCAGAGGGCAGCTCGATATGCCAGAGACCATTCCAGTCATGCCGGCGGTCGCAACCACTGGCAATGGCGTCTTTGAGGCGTTCGAGACGTTGATCGATATGGTTATGGAGGTGGGGTAAAATGCCGGCATCATCGACATCGGATATGCTTGGAAAAGTGCTCTCCGATCTCGGGAAGATTGGCGATGTTGAGGCAAGCGCGGTGGCAACGAGGGACGGTCTTCTCATGAATGCGGATATGCACAACATGGGAGATCCGGAGACGTTTGTTGCGATGTCAGCAACGATGCTCGGTGCAGCAGAGACCGCGACAACCGAACTCGGCAAGGGCATCCCAAACCGTGTGATCGTGGAATCCGACGACGGGAAGTTGATATGCATGGGCGCAGGTCCAAAGGCGCTCCTGGTGGTGATGACAGCACCGGAAGCAGGACTTGGACTGGTTCTCGTTGAGATGGTGAAAGCCACCGAAAAGATCGGGAAACTGATATGAACAAAGGCGTGAAACCATTGACCATGAAACCGCTCATCAACATCGGGAAAAGTGGAGTTACGGATCAGGTCGTAAGCGAGATCAAGGAGCAGATGAAGGGGAAGACTGAGATCAAGATAAGGATCCTTCGGAATGCTCCGGCAAGCGCAACCGAGACTGCAAACGAGGTTGCATCGAGAACCGGATTTAATGTTGAAGATGTGCGCGGACGTACCGCTATACTCTCGCGATGATGCACTCGTCGCACCGCTTCCTTGTGCAGTACTGTTTTCCGTACAGAACGATCAGCGCATGAAACTCCTGGTAGAGATGCGTGTCCCGTGGTAGCGAGTCCTCGAAGTGCCTCTGCAGCGTCTCGTAGCCGCCTGTAACTCCGATGCACTCGCAGATCCTTTTTGTGTACGCATCTATCACGAAGATTGGCTTGTGCGCAGCATACAGGATGATGCTGTCAGCGGTCTCGGGCCCGACCCCTTTCAGCGAGAGAAGTTCCCTCCTGAGTTCATCGACCGGTCGTTCAAGGATCCCGGTTATCCCGTTGTGATTGAAATACTGCGATAATAGCTGCAACCGCTCTGCCTTCTGCCGGTAAAATCCGGTACACCGGATGCACTCCTCGATTGTGCCCTGATCAACGTCTGCAAGAGCCGCTGGCGTCAGCAGCGACCGGTCCTTCAGGTTCTCGATCGCCTTTTCTACACTCTCCCACCGGGTCTGTTGGGTCAAAAGCGCGCCCACGATCACCTCGAACTCGGTTTCCGCGGGCCACCAGTACTGGGGTCCGAATTCTGCGAGCAGGAGGTGGTATAGATCGAGCATCTGGTCTGGCATTCTATCGTTGATTCTGGTGCCCGATCGGATAAAAATCTTTTTCCGACGTTACAAATTCATCCTGAACCGTGTCAAGTGGTTTTCCGGTCTTCGGATATCGGAAGATGCAAGTCGAAACCAGAGCACCATACAACCGACCCCCGTTTACATTCCGGAAACGACAGAAACCACGTCCACCGGATTCCTGAGCACCTTGATTCCCTCCAGCTCTGCAAGTTCTGCCGTGTTTCGCATATCAACATCCCGCACCTTGAGTTCAGCGTATCCGCCGCGGATTGCGCCGTACGGGCAGGCAGGAGCGCACGCGCCGCAGCCATCACACTTCAAGAGATCGATCTGTGAATCGATAGCACCATTGGGGCACACAACCTTTGGCGTGCAGGTATCGCAGTGGTGCGCTGCGCATACCTCGCGGTCGATCGTATACGGCATCTTCGACCGGATCGTGCCCTCGATGTCCACAGGTACGATATAGACCGGAACGTCGCCTTTTACCGCCTGCGCAACCGCATTCGTTGGCAGCGAGTCTGCTATGCCGTGCACGATCTTTGCAACGGTGTTTGAGGTCGCTGGCGTGACAAAGAGGGCATCGTACTTATTCAAGAGAAATCTGCCAACCTTTGGAGAACTTCTTCCCTGTTCGCTCTCCAAAAAAACCTCTTCGAGATAATCCCCGCCCGCGATGGTCCCAAGTTCATCGAACAATCCGTACATCCGCAGAACCTCTTCTGCTGATTGCGATGCGAAGATAGTGATCCTGATCTCCGGGTTCTCCTCTTTCACTCTTTTAAACGCATCAAAGCTCTCTATCAGGTGGTGTCCGGCACCGGTGATCGCCCACGCAAGATTCGGATGCAGATGCATGGTGATGGTTATGCTGTGCGACATTTAATGATTTACCCGACCTTTGCGCGACTGCGTCACGAATCGGACTTTTAAGTTAAAACAGATAAGATATAACCGGGGCAGATATGATTCTGCCGCATCCCCCAGAGCCACACACCATGCCAGAAAAGATCCTTTCGCCGGAAAAAACAGAAAAGGAGAGGATATCCGATCTACAGATTCGACCGGACACGTTTGACGAGTTCGTGGGGCAAGCGGAATTAAAAGAGCAGTTGCAGATCTTTATAACGGCTGCGAAACAGCGCGATGAACCTCTCGACCATACCTTATTCTCAGGACCTCCGGGGCTTGGTAAGACGACGCTTGCGCATATCGTTGCGTCCGAACTTGGAGTTGCGATCCGAGCAACGGCGGGACCGGTTCTGGAGCGACCGGGTGATCTCGCAGCAATTCTCACGAATTTAGGGGCGAAGGATGTGTTATTCATCGATGAGATACACCGCTTAAACCAGATCGTGGAAGAGACCCTGTATTCGGCGATGGAGGACTTTGCGATCGATGTGATGATCGGCGAGGGCGCAAGTGCGCGCTCTGTCCGCCTGAACCTCTCGCCATTCACGCTCATCGGCGCAACTACGAGAACCGGACTTATCAGTTCCCCTCTCAGGGATCGTTTCGGTGTCGTCAACCGGCTGAACTTCTATCCGCCTGATACGCTGACAGAGATCGTTCTAAGGTCTTCGGGGGTGTTTGGAATCGAGATCGAGCAGAACGGCGCAAGGGAGATTGCGAACCGGTCGAGAGGCACTCCGCGGATTGCGAACCGGATTCTCCGCCGTGTCCGTGATTATGCGCAGGTGATGGCAGATGGCGTGATCACGCATGACGTCGTTGATTCCGCACTCTCGATGCTCAAGATCGATGAGAAGGGGCTGGATGAACTTGACCGGACGATTCTTGCCATGATCATCGATGATTTCGATTGCGGACCTGTCGGCGTCAAGAATATCGCAATCGCTGTTGGCGAGGAGGTGCGGACGATAGAGGACGTTGTGGAGCCGTATCTGATACAGATCGGGTTTGTCAAGCGGACGCCGCAGGGGAGGGTCGCAACTTTGGCTGCGGTAGCGCATCTGCATGAGCACGTGTCCGCGCCGTCCACGATCCAGACACGCGTAACATGACAGCCCCATCCATCACAATGCTTAAATGATGTTCTCGCAAAACTGGTTACCAATGGCAAAGACAATCGCTGAAAAATACTGCACATCATGCGGTGCACATCTGGTTGATCCCGGGTACACCCGGTTCCAGTGCCCGACCTGTGAAACGGTCCTCGGCAGATGCGCTTCCTGCCGGAAGCAGAGCAATCCGTACACCTGCCCGAAATGTGGATTTACAGGACCATGAGGTGAGAAAATGGGTGAAGTAGTAGCAGTAATCAAGATCATGCCAAATGGCGTGGATGTTGACCTCGAAAAAATGAAAGAGAATCTCGCGGCCGTGGTGCCAGCAGGGATCGACCTCAATGGGATCGCTGAAGAGCCGATCGCATTCGGGCTTGTTGCATTGATGGCGACTGTCGTCGTTGGTGATGTCGAGGGCGGAACCGACTCGGTCGAGAATGCGTTTGCAGAGGTTCCGGATGTCGAGAGCGTGCAGGTAGCAGAGATCGGCAGACTGTTGTAATTGCTATTTAAGGATTGTGGGCTCGTAGATCAGGGGTAGATCGTTACGTTCGCAACGTAAAGGCCGCGGGTTCAATTCCCGCCGAGTCCATGCCCCTATTCAAGGTTACAGGCAGCATACGATCGCGTATGACCGGTGCGCCGTAAGCCCTGACAAGACCGATTAGATGCGTGGTTAGCGGCCTCAACCCGGGGCCTTCATCGCGCGCCAGATTGTATTCGGAGTTTCTGCCCTCTTGCGCCCGGATCAGGTTTTTTTATTTTCATTAACTATTCCGGAGCAGGACGCTACCGGATTACCATGCTTGCCACCTCCAATGAGCTCCCTGATTGCAAGCATATTGTACAGCCCCGCTACTACGAAACGTTTTTATGAGATTAGTTCTGACATACACTACATGGAGCCGGGGAAACTCCACCACGATCAACACACGGCATCTACTGACCATCAGGGGATTACACCAAAGTGTCGCGGGAAGGTTCTGGTCGAGAAGACGATCGCACTCGCAGACTCCAGATAGAGGGAATTTAACTTAAAGGAGGCTAAAAAGATGGGATTATTTGGCATATCAGGGAGTACACTCCAGGACAGTGTACAGCTGTTGAAAAACACTTTTACCGTCATCGCAAGGAATCCTGCGATTTTTAAGCCCACTATTACGCAGATTGTTGTTGGAATTGTTCTGTGGGTTCTGTTAATCGGTAGTTTTGCATCGTGCTTCTTTGTAACAGGCGCCGAAATTAT
>QBUV01000086.1 GCA_013572355.1 Candidatus Methanogaster sp. | reverse complement strand
ATATCTCGACAGCGGCGAAGACCTAACCGAGGAGCTTATCCTTGAGATCCACAAGCGATTGGTCGAAGGTGTACGTGGCGGTGCAGCAACGCCGGGCGAATACCGCAATGTCCGGAACTACGTCGTCAACTCCGCCACAGGTGACATCATTTACACACCCCCACCACCTGAAGATGTACCCGGGATGATGGGGACTCTTGTAGAATGGCTAAATAGCGAAAAGGAAACACATCCGGTACTGGCAAGCGGCGTCGCCCAGTTCCAGCTGGTGCATGTCCACCCATTCCGGGATGGCAACGGTCGCACTTCCAGATTGCTCTCGACGCTGTGCCTCTATCGGGCTGGTTACGACTTTAAGCGGCTCTTTACCATCAGCGAGTATTACGACCGGGACCGAGCCGCCTTTTACAGCGCCATCCAGAACGTTCGGGAACGGGGCATGGATCTGACCGGGTGGCTTGAGTACTTCGTCGAGGGGTTGGCTACGCAGATGAGGGAAGTGACTCAGCGCGGGAAAGAAGTAATCCGTCTGGACGTGATCACCAGGAATTACGACCTTTCCAAGCGGCAGGCGATGGCACTGGGCTACGTACTCGAACATGGCGGCATGACCATCCAAAACTACGAACAGCTTTGCCCGGAGACCAACCGCCGGACACTGCAAAGAGATTTGAAAGCTATGATGGACAAAGGATTGATGGTCTCGGAAGGGGCTACCAACCAGCTGATTTACCGACTCAAAGGGGGCATACTATGAACTTGCGACAAATTCACGACATAACTTACGACAGACTTGCGACACAACTTGTGACGGGGGAAAAGCCGTGAGCAAGATCTACACAGAAGCTACATTCGAAGCAGCTATCGAGCATTCTTTGATAGCAGATGGTGGCTACAAGCAAGGCGACCCGAACAACTTCGACCGCGAGCGCTGCCTTGACCCGACCGTACTCATACCCTTCATCAAGGAAACCCAAGCCGCGGAGTGGGAGTACCTCACAAACCTCCGGAAGGAGCACACAGAAGAAACGCTTTTAGACGACCTCTCCAGGGCATTGAACTCCGAGCACGAGGGATGCCTGATGGTGTTGCGCCACGGGTTCAAGTGCTTCGGCAAGCTCTTTCGCGTGGCATACTTCGCCCCGGCAAGCAGTATGAACCCGGAAACGGAGCGGCTCTACGAGGCGAACCGCCTGACAGTCACACGCCAGCTACAGTACTCGGAAAAGCACAACAAAACCCTTGATCTGGTTCTGAGCTTAAACGGCATCCCTGTCGCCACCGCCGAACTCAAGAACCCGATGACCGGTCAGACATGGCGAAACGCGGTCCATCAGTACAAAAACGACCGTGACCAAAATGATCTGATATTCCGGTTCAAGAAGCGTGCGCTCGTGCATTTCGCTGTGGATACGGACGAGGTCCGCATGACAACCCGGCTTTCAGGCAGAAACACGCGTTTCCTGCCATTTAATAGGGGCAATGGCACCGGCGCTGGCAACCCTGAAAACCCAGGGAGCTACAAGACCGCTTATCTCTGGGAGCAGGTGCTTGAGCGGGACAGTTTCATGGACATATTGGCGCGGTTCGTCCACCTTCAGGTCGAGGAGAAGAAGGTCGGCGGCAAGAAGATCAAAAGTGAGGCAATGATCTTCCCCCGCTATCACCAGCTCGATTCCGTGCGGAAGATGGTTCTGGATGCGAGGGCTACGGGCACAGGGAAGAACTATCTTGTGCAGCATTCGGCAGGGAGCGGAAAGAGCAACTCCATCGCATGGCTGGCGCACCGGCTTGCAAGCCTGCACAACGACCATGACGAGAAGGTCTTTGATTCCGTGATCGTCATCACTGACCGCCGCGTGCTCGACCAGCAGTTGCAGAGCATCATCTATCAGTTCGAGCACAAACAGGGCGTTGTGCAGAAGATCGACCGGGACACCAAACAACTGGTTCTGGCATTAGCGAAAGGCGTTCCGATCGTGATCAGCACACTGCAAAAGTTCTCATTCATCGTCGAGCAGATCCAGAAACTCCATAAGAATAAGGATACCTCCTACGATCTGCTGGATGACGACGGGATTCTCCCTGCCCGGAATTATGCGGTCATCATCGACGAAGCGCACAGTTCACAGGGCGGCGAAAGCGCAACAGACCTGAAGGGCACTCTGGCGGCTTCCCAGATACGGAGTACAGCCGGGAAGTATGCAGCCGAACATAACCTCCCTGACTACGAGGAGGAGATTCTCCGCACCATGGCAGAACGCGGTCACCAGCCAAACATCAGTTTCTTCGCCTTCACAGCGACGCCCAAATACAGGACACTGGAGGTCTTTGGCAAGCCCGGTGCGGACGGAAAACCCGAACCCTTCCATCTCTACAGCATGAGGCAGGCGATCGAGGAAGAGTTCATCCTCGACGTGCTCAGGAATTACACGACATACAAAACATACTACCGCCTGATCAAATCCATCGAGGACGATCCCGAGGTGGACAAGAAGAAGGCTGCCCGTGCACTGGCGCGGTTCATGAGCCTGCATCCCCACAACATCGCGCAGAAGACAGAGGTGATGGTCGAGCATTTCCGGACATTCACCAGTCACAGAATCGGCGGCAGAGCCAAGGCGATGGTGGTAACCTCCTCACGCCTTCATGCTGTCCGGTACAAGCAGGAATTTGACAAATACATCGCTGAGAAGGGCTACACCGGAATCAAGACACTGGTTGCTTTTTCTGGAACAGTGATCGACCCCGACATCCCGGGCAAAGAATATACCGAAGTCGGCATGAATGATGGCATCCGGGAGAAGGAACTCCCTGAGAGATTCGCAAGCGATGAGTACCAGGTGCTATTGGTTGCAGAGAAGTACCAGACAGGTTTCGATCAGCCGCTTCTGCACACCATGTATGTCGATAAGCGGTTGTCAGGTGTTCAGGCAGTCCAGACGCTCTCACGACTGAACCGCACTCATCCGGGCAAGGAAGATACCTTTGTGCTCGATTTCGTGAACGAACCCAACGAGATACTTGCTGCATTCCAGCAATACTATGAGCAAGCCACCATCGGAGATCGGGCGGAGCCACGCCAGCTCTACGAACTACAGGCAAAGCTGGATTCCGAGCAGGTTTACTATAAAGCCGAGGTCGAGGAGTTCTGCAGAATATTCTACAAACCTCGGATAAACCCGACGCCTGCAGACCACGCAAAGATGAACGCCTGCATCGATCCGGCTGTGAACCGCTGGCTCGGGCTTGATGAGGATGTGCAAGAGGAGTTTCGGAAGGTGCTGGTTGCCTACCGGAACCTGTACGCATTCCTATCACAGGTGATCCCGTTTCAGGATTCTGATCTGGAGAAGCTGTATTCATACATCCGTTTTCTTCTGACCAAGCTTCCCAGAGGGGACCGGGATGTGTACAATTTAGATGATGAGGTTGCGCTCAAATACTACCGGCTCCAGAAGATCAGCGAAGGAGTGATTGACCTGCAGGCGGGAGACCCCCCACAGATTCCCGGTCACACGTCTGTGGGAACAGGCGTCAGCCATGAAGAGATGATCGAGCTATCGCAACTGATCGATATACTAAACGAGCGCTTCGGAACTGAATTTAAACCTGCTGATCAGTTGTTCCTGGATTCCATTCGTGAAGATGCCGCCGCCGATACCACGTTGCGGGAAGCTGCTATGGCTAACACCATGGAGAACTTCGGCTACGTCTTCTTAAAGGCTCTCGAAGGGCTCTTTATCGACCGCATAGACCAGAACGAGGAGATTACGGCTAAGTTTATGAACGAAAGGGAGTTTCAGGAAATTGTGGGTAAGAACCTGCTGAAACAGGTGTATGAGCAGATCCGGGCGGAGGAGGCGACCGCATAAGATCACCGCCAGCACATTAGCATCCAGCGGTGCCACCCCCGAACTCACATACTCGGCACCATCCAGTTCATACACCCGCGGTTTCGGCTTCGATAGCAGTTCCAGACTCAGCCTCCGCACCGTGTATTCAGGATACAGGTGTTTGAACCCGAGTGCATACAAACAAGAGCTGTCTTGAACGCTCACCCAGTCCTGGTTCACCCCCTGTCTTGTAATCGATGATCGCAACTTCGTTATCAGTCCCGGGGATCAGATCCACCCGATCAATAAACCCCTTGAAGAGATGAGCCCCAAGCGGCACTGTGAACTTCTGCTCCACCATCAGGTTGCTCCGGATGTGATCCCGAGTTCCCGCACCATATACGCGATTCTTTGCGGCGATGGTGGTGGTCTTGCCGGTGCCTGCACCAGCCAGGATCAGGAGTGGACCGCTGGTGTGTGTTACGGCATCCTGCTGGCGGTCTACGAGTCCTGATGTCACTGTTTTTTCTGGAATATTTATCCTGCTTCCTGAATTTTGTTTTACCTTTAACACCTCTAAATGCCTATTCTGCCGTGGCGATCATCACAGCCCAATCATACTGACGCCGCCTGCAGGATCATCAGCGCATCGAGCGAGGTCACCCTGCCATCGCCGTTGATGTCCAGTTCCGCGTCATATTCGCAGCTGCCGACTGCGATCCGGAGTGCGATCACCGCGTCTACAACTTCCGGCGCCGGGTCTGGATCCGCATCCCGGTCACACCAGAACTCTGCGTATACCGGATAATGGTCTGATACCGCGGTCGTCTCGCTCGCATTTAAGGCGTATTCGAGGTCGAACCTGAACACACCGCCGTCCTCTGTGAAGTCCGGTACCGCCGGATTCGTGATTATGATGCGGTCATAAGTGCAGTCGGTGGATTTCGTGGTCGTATCAACGCTGTTGTTTATGCACCAGTAATAATCGCTGCCGTGCATCGTAGAATTTGAATCCTCATCGAAATACCGGCAGTCGGCGTTCAGGTCGCCCATGACGATGAAGTCCTGCTCATCAGGATACGTGCTTTGCGCATACCTGACCACATCATCGAGCGCGTTTATCTCTTCTGTTGCCTCATCCGGATCGGCGTGGATCGTGATGAGTGTGGCATCGAAGTTGCCATCAAGCACCCTGAACGATGCGATGTATGGTTCCCTGTGGAACGGATCGGTGCCACTTGGCTCAGGGTATGTGTGAGGTGTGTAGGTCAGTTCAACGGTCTGGTTGTTGTAGATGTAGGCATACTGCTCCTTACTGGATGTGCGCCCCAGCCGTTCACTCACAACATAGTCGTACGGCGTGCTGCTGTTCGCATTCACGACATCGACCAGTGCAGGAAGCGCGGTCTGGGATTTGTCCCTGATCTCCTGTATGGCAACGATATCATAGGTACGGATAATTTTTCCAAGCACCTCCATGACTTCGGGCTTGGATGCTTTTGTCGTTCCGAATACCTGTATGTTAAACGCACCCAACCGGAGCGTTTTATCGTCATTGAGCTGATTGAGGTCTGATATGTCATCATCGGGGTATAGTTGGTCTGGCAGTTCCGTGCCGCAGGGATCATCCTCGCTGTAGCCGCCGTCAGACCATGCAGCCACAGGATGGACGCACAGAAATAATGTGACGGACATAAGTAGCCACACACGTTCCCCTATAGTATTCATGCTGTAACAAGCCCCCCACACTCGCTATATCCTTACAGTCCGCCCGCATGACTCATAAACATTCCTATCAACTCTAATTATCCACTTTCGAGTGTGCTCTGTGCGCCATTCACCTGCCCAAACATATCAAACATATAATCGAACACGCCCCACTAACCCCCCCTACTCACTCCCCCACTCACGCCAGTTCGTGTGCCTGTGCCCGTCGTGGTCGGGGGCATACACTCTTCTGGTTGCAGCACTGCGGAGGTTTTCCACAGTCTTTATAAAAGATGCACTCCTTGTTCACATCTATGAAACAGGACAGGGATCGATTCAAAGCTATTGCCATCGCCCTATTTGTGATCTTCATCCTGTCCATATCAGGGATAGTCCGGTTGATCACCGATTACTGGTGGTTTGATGCTCTTGGCGCATCCCAGATCTTCATGATCAGCTTAAAGGCAAAGGTACTCCTATTTATACTCTCAGCATCGTTTTTCCTCGCGTTTGCCCTGATCAATCTCCGGATCTCTTCAAAGTCAAACGAGTCAAAGATCTCTTTCAAATCCAAGTTCGTGGCTGTTCTGGTCATATCCTTCTTTATAGGGCTCGCAAGCTCCGCCAAATGGTTCGTAGTGCTACAGTACCTGAATCAGGTGCCCTTTAACCTAGCTGACCCGATCTTTTCAAAGGATGTATCCTTTTACGTCTTCTCCCTACCATTCATGCTCTCTGTCCGGAACTTCCTGCTGGCATGTGTAATAATCACGATCATCATGGTGCTTGTGGATTACCTGCAATCCTTCATAGTCCGCTTCTTCAAACAGCCGGAGATCATAGCGCCAGACGGCACAATACATGGTGCTGACTTCAAATCAGCGATCTCAAACATGGGGCAGAAGGCGCTGGTGCACCTAACAGTCCTTGGATCGTTCTTCTTCGTCCTTCTCGCTGCAGGTCACTACCTTGCCAGATTCGGAGTCATGTATTCTGAAAAAGGGATCGTGGTAGGGGCTGGCTACGCTGATGTCGTCGCATACCTCCCGATAATCCAGATACTGATGATCTTGGCGGTAATCATCGCAGTACTGTGTTACGTCTGGATATTTGCAGTATCAAAGCAGCAGAGACCTGGAAAAAGGAATATACTGGTGTCCGTAATCGTGATTTATCTGCTGGCATCCGTACTTGCTCCGGCTGTGATCCCGGGAATTGTGCAGGCTTTCAAGGTTTCACCAAACGAGGAGAAGCTGGAACAGCCATACATCGAGAATAACATCAAGTTCACAAAGATCGCTTACGGACTGACTGACGTGGAGGAGAAAGACTTCTCTGTCGAGATGATGACCTCTGAAATCCTATCGAATGCGACAGAGACGCTGGATAATGTCAGGATTCTGGACTGGAGACCGCTCACACAGACGTACAAGCAAACACAGGAGATGAGGCTCTACTATGACCTTTCAGGGATTGACATCGACCGGTACGAGATCAACGGGAGCTACACTGAGGTGATGCTTTCCCCAAGAGAGATGAACCAGGAACGGCTGCAAGCAAAGACGTGGGTGAATCTCCATCTGGTGTACACACACGGTTTCGGTGTTGTGATGAGCCCTGTAAACAGCGTCACAAAAGAGGGCATGCCAAACTATCTCATAAAGGATATTCCCCCTGTATATACGGTTCCGGATGAAGAACTGCGAATCGAGGTGCCACAGATCTACTACGGCGAGCTGGATAATGATTTCGTGCTGGTGAACACCAGAACATCGGAGTTTGATTATCCCATGGGCGATACCAACGAGTACATCCAATACGATGGGAGCGGAGGGGTGAAGCTGGACTCATCCACAAAGGAACTGCTGATGGCGATGCGCTTTGCTGACATCAAGATCATGCTATCCGGAGAGATCACTCCTGAGAGCAAGATCCTGTTTGATAGGAGCATCAGGGACCGGATCTCAAAGATCACCCCATTCCTCACACTTGACGAAGACCCGTATCTCGTCATCAGTGACGGCAGACTCTTCTGGATGCTGGATGCATACACCGTAACAGACAAATTCCCCTACTCAGAGAAACATGGCTCCATCAATTACGTGCGAAACTCCGTAAAGATCGTGGTCGATGCGTACAACGGGGACGTGACGTACTATATCGTCGATACCACCGACCCGGTAATCGCAACATACACAAAAATTTTCCCGGGGTACTTCAAGGCATTTGACCTGATGCCTGACGGGCTCAAGAAACATGTCAGATACCCTGAAGACCTCTTCAAGGTCCAGTCCGCAATCTACAACATATATCACATGGACAACGTGAAGGTCTTCTACAACAAGGAGGATGCGTGGCAGATCCCGAACGAGGTGTACGGGACAGGTCAGCAAGTTCCGGTTGATCCCTATTACATCATAATAAAGCTTCCAGGAGAGGCGAAGGAAGAATTCGTCCTGATGAGTTCATTCACACCCATAAGGAAGGACAACATGGTTGCATGGCTCGCTGCCCGTTCGGATGGGGATCATTACGGGGAGTTACTGCTCTACAAATTCCCCAAAGAGAAACTGGTATACGGTCCCCTGCAGATCGAGGCGAAGTTCGATCAGGATGCAGTGATCTCACAACAATTAACACTCTGGTCACAACAGGGATCCAGGGTGACGAGAGGGAACCTGCTGGTGATACCACTTCTGGATTCGATCCTGTACATAGAGCCGCTCTACATACAGGCAGAGACCGGGCAGATGCCCGAACTCAAACGAGTGCTGGTCTCAGACGGCGAGAGGGTGGTGATGGAGGAAGACCTTGACAAGGCACTCGTTGCACTCTTCGGTGAAACCAGACCGGGTACGGTGGAGGTGGGTGTTTACGAAGGGGAGAAGTCAACTGAGGAGTTGATAGCAGAAGCGCAGATGCATTATGATGCGATTCTCGATTCCATGGGCACAAACTGGACTGCATTTGGGGAGAACTTTGATAAGTTAGGCAAGGTTCTCGGAGAGCTGGAAGCGGATTGAATCGAATTTCCGGGCGACCGCCTCAGCGAGAATTGAACCTTATGCTGCACCGCAAGTTTATCACCTATCGAGTATATAACTACCCTTCATGAATTGCTCGCTACGGTTTCTTGGCGGATGCGGGGAGGTTGGCAGGTCTGCAGTCCTGATCGACGACGATATCCTGCTCGATTACGGAATGAAACCGGGCGAGTCGTCCGACCATCCGCCATCGTATCCGTTAAACGGGATCCACCCGCGAACGATCATCATCTCGCACGGGCATCTCGACCACTGCGGCGTGGTGCCGAATATCATGGACGTCCACCCGCAGGTCTACAGCACGCCGATCACCAAACATCTCACCGCGTTTCTTGCAAAGGACACACTCTCGATTGCGAGGCGTTCCGGGCAGATGCCGCTTTTTGATTCGCAGGACATCCAGGAGTTCGTGCAATCTGCCCGCATCGTCGATTACAGGGATCGCTTCGAGTGCGGCGGATATACCGCGCAACTATATGATGCAGGGCACATCCCTGGCTCGGCATCGGTTCTTCTCGAATCCGAAAACGGGATACGGATACTCTACACCGGCGATGTGAATCACATAGATACGCGTCTTTTGAACCGGGCCTGCCCGCAGCCGAAAGCCGATGTCATGATCATCGAGAGCACGTACTTTGGCAAAGACCACACACCGAGAAAGGAACTGGAGCAGGCGTTTGTGGACTCGATCCGCGATACCTTAAACCGCGGCGGCAACGCGATCGTCCCATGTTTCGCGATCGGGCGGACGCAGGAGGTTCTGATGATCCTCCACAAACACGGGCTGCACCCTTATGTCGATGGGATGGGCGTCGATGTCTTGCGAAGATTTATCCAGTATCCCGAATATCTGCGCGATTCGAATGCGCTTCAGCAGGCGTTTAGCAACGCAACCGTGGTGAAACCGGAGAAGCGGGCGCGGATACTCAAGAACGCACTCATCGTCACGACCGCAGGGATGTTAAATGGCGGACCCGCGCTCTTCTATCTCGGCAAGATCCACGACGACCCTGTGAGCAAGATTCTCCTCACCGGATATCAGGTCGAGGGCACCAATGGCTACCACGCACTTAAGCACAAACGCCTGACCGACAGAAATCGGGTACTACCCCTCCGCATGGCTGTGGAGCAGTACGATTTCTCTGCTCATAGCGGTGATCAGGAGTTGAAGAGATCGGTGCAAAAATTCTGCGAGCACGGCGGCGAGGTTCTGTTTACGATGCACGGCGACCGCACAGAAGAGTTTGCAGCATGGGCGGACGAGTATAAGGTCGATGCGACTGCGCCTGCAAACGGCGATGAATTCATGATCGAATGAGGCACGGTAAAAACGACGAGAGGGGGATTTGAACCCCCGAGGTGCGAGGCACCACTGGATTGTTGCACAATAATTTAGCAATCCAGCGCCATACCGGGCTTGGCTATCTCGTCATACAGAAGTACTGGTTTGTGGGTGCTGGTATTAATCTTTTCCGAAGGGTGGGGGTGACACGGCACATCAGCCCCGATCCCGGGCGGTGACCAAAAACCAGAGGACTTTTTGGTATTTTCGAAATAGTTCTCAGGAAGGGTGAAAAAGTGCATGCAACTTGCCTATTTGCCTTTTGACCTGATATCAGACTCGCCCGGCGGCAGGAACTTGGCGATCTGGTCAGGCGATGCAACGACCTTGATCGATCGCCCCAACGCATCTGAGAATATCCGGTAGATCTTCTTTGCGATGTCGTTCTGGTTAAACCTCCCCGGCACAATCTCAACCACGTTCTCTGCCTGATTCGAAACAGCAGAGACCGGACCCCCGATCAGATGCAGGTCGCTGGTTATCCCAATCGCAATCCCGACCGAAACATCCTTCTGGTAGTTCCGCGTGCCCCGGATGATGAATGCGCCTTTGGAGACGAACTCGCCGTGTTCCGGCGTCTTTGAGACCTGATCGGGATGCACCCAGTAGCAGTCGCCCGTGTACTGCCCGCTCTTCCAGATGCTCGAATACGAGATCGCAAACTGTGCCGCCTCTGCGATGGTCTGCTCGGAGACCTCGGCGCCCTTATCGACCTTGATGATCGTTACCGGCGCGCCCGGCGCCTGGCTGTGTATGAAGATATCCCGATTCTCAAGGTATTTCTTGACGATCTCCTCGTTGCTGGTTGCACTGCGCCCGCCAATCACGAGCAGTCCGTCTGAGGACTTAAACCACCTGTACTGGTCGTACCAGCGTGGTTTCGGGCGTTTGGGCGCTGGCATCTTCACTTTCGGCTTCTTGACTCGCTCTTTCAGCAGTTCACGGGTATTCTCGATCGCACGCACAGCGCCGTTCAGTTTCGAACCGATCTTCTTCGACCGGTCATAGAAGATTTGCGCATTCTGGGGGACGTTCTTCCCTGTATCGAGCGGAACATCCATCCCGTCCAGTTCTATCGTAATTGTCCTGTTTCGCGGGTCGGTCCGCTTTATTTCGGGATGATCCGTACGTATCTCATCCCACGTGCGCCCATCTGTGCGTTCCTGCCGGACCAGACCGAGCAATTCATCGACTGGCTGGTAATTGGTATATATCGCCTCAGCTTTCACGCTCAGGTCCGATTTATCGCTCTTGAATTTGTGGATTGCATTTTCTTGCTGGGTCAGCCGGTGTTCAAGCGGGTTCTGCTTTCTCTCAGGTTTCTTTTCGATTGCCTGCTCTTTCGCAACTGATCCAAAGAACTCGTCGAGTGCCTCGCTAAACGTACTGAAATATCGTTTCTTCCGGTCCGTATATCTGGAAATTTCGAACGGAAGGACATCGACCTTATTTTCATCCTTGTACGCAATATGCGGCTTCAGATTAACCATCTGCCCGAATACGTGCGCAATCCCTCCATGCACCGTCTCGACCATCTCATCTGATAAATCCTGACAACCGGTATTTTTATCGACCACGGAGTACGAACAGACCTCTTCGGCAATGACTCCCCCCATATTCAGTCTTGTCGCAAGCGTCTTGACAAGATCCAGGTCTGATCCTGAAAATAGATCAGATAACTCCTCTTTTGTGATCTTTACAGGATTTGATTGCATATCAGGCAGTTTGTATATCTCTCCGCTCCGGATTCTCCGCCCGCGGAAGGTCACCGGATGGAGCGGGAGGATGATCTTATGCTCGTGGTTCACCAGTATCACGTTGCCCGGCGGAAAGAGTTCGAGTATGAGCCCGTTTTCGACTTCGCCGCGCATCGTTTTGATCTCAACGATCCTGTCGAAGTCGTACTGCTCAATCGAGACGATCCTGCCGTGAGAAAGGTACTTCCGAAGCGTCATCGCAAACATCGGCGGCGTTTTCGGGCTTGGAAGCGGATGCGCGGTCAGGTGCACACATGCGCCCGGAGCGATCACGAGATCGGATCTCCCCTCTCCAAAGAGGTAGAGGTTCAACCGGATCTGCTCAATATCAGTACCAGTATCGGTTTTGTATATCTTTTCGATGCGCGACCCAACAAGATGCTGCAGCTCAGAGACTATCACCGCGACATCGACACTTGTCATCGCCTGTTTCATCGTATCTCAACCCGGGTCGCCATGTCTATCATTCCTCATTCGACCTCGAGACTGAAGTCGAGCCACTGCGCGGAGTGTGTGAGCGCGCCAATCGAGATCACATCCACGCCTGTTTCTGCGTATAGAGCAAGATTATCCAGTGTTATGCCTCCGGATGCCTCGAGCATCGCACAATCACGCAACCCCTGCCCATCCAGTGCTGATATGGCTTCTGTGATCTCGCGAGGGTCCATGTTATCGAACATGACAATGTCAGCCCCGAGTTTTGCAGCGCGCACAGCATCTTCGACATTTCCGACCTCGATCTCGACCGTTTTTGTAAAACCCGCCTCTCTTGCGTATTTGTACGCGGTCTCCATGCCATGTATCTTGATATGGTTGTCCTTGATCATCACAGCGTCAGTGAGACTAAACCGGTGCGGATCGCCGCCGCCGATCGCAACCGCCTTCTTCTCGTATCTCCTGAATCCGGGCGTCGTCTTTCTGGTACCTGCGATCTTGACATCGTTTCCTGCCACAATCTCCACGCACCTCCGGGTCAAGGTCGCTATGCCGCTCATCCTGCCAAGAAAGTTCAGTGTGACGCGCTCGCTCTGCAGGATTGCGCGGGTACCTCCGCCGAGTTCGAGCACAACATCCCCTTCGGATATCGTATCGCCGTCATCGCGTCTGCGCGAGGCCGGAATTCTGCAATAATCGAGAATCCGCATCGCTTCTTCCAGTCCAGCGATTACTCCGTCTTCTTTTGCAACAATATTTGCTTTGGCTACATTATCCGGAAGCAACTCATGGAACAGATCGAAATCTCCAATATCTTCTCTTAAAAACAGTTCAATTTCAGATACTTTCATCAGACTAAGCCCAGATTGTGCAACTGTTGCCAGACATCCATCTTGGCAAATTCACACTCTTCTTGGGTCTTTGCTCCGGTGATTACAAGTTTCCCTGAGCGGAATATCAGAACAACGACTTTGGGCTTCTTTATCCGGTACACAAGACCCGGGAACACCTCTGGTTCGTATTCGATGTTCTCGAACCCGAGACCGATCGCAATGGCATCCAGGTCGAGTTCCGTATTTAGCGATGCGCCAGCCACGATGTTCTGGACCGTGTAGTCTTTACTCGTGATCGTGTATCCGAGTTTTGTCAGATCCTCTGACAGGATATCTATCGCTGTATCCACATCAGCTATGCTCTTTGCGCCGGTACAGTTCGCTTTGCCCGATCCAAAGACCAGAAATGCTGTTTTCGGGTCTTTTATCCGGTACACGAGCCCCGGAAATTTGTTTTTGTCATAGTCGGCATTTTCGAGGGATGACGATATATGCAGGAGGTCGAAGTGGTCGGAAAGTGCCATCGACGCGACGATATTCTCGATCTTGATGGTGGGGTCAATCATGATAATGGCGTTGGGTTTATATACAATAATACTATCGGTCGCGCGGGAGTGGTGACCTCACACGGTCGCGGGTCTGGCTCATCCGCACTCAACCGCGTCCGAGCACCTTTGCGCCAGTGACCAGTTCGGCAGGCACACCTTCCACCATCGGCGCAGGAAGCGAAACCTCTTCGTCCCCACCCTTGCCATCTCCTGCTTCGATTGTATATGTAAGAGATGCACGCTCTCCGGATCGGAGAGAGACCTCCCAGAGGTAATCGAACCGATCCCCAATCGGAGCCTTGCGCGGCTCTGGTTCCGCGCTCTCGATCTCGTATGGGATTAGATCGTGTACTTTGAGGGACTGCGCAGTATTCGTATGATTCTCGATCCGTATCTCGACATCGAACCCGTTCTCATTCCGCCTCACAGAACGCTTCACAAGGAGATTTCCCATGATCCTTGCAACAACAGGATCGATATTCGGAGTATCCCTCTCAAGGATGTCAGAGACCTTGGCCGCAAGTCTCGGAAGCACTCTCTTGATGAGATTCTCCTTTTCCTTGCGTTTCGAAAGCAGCTCCCGCTTCCCGAGGTATTTCTTGAGCCTGCCCGAGACGGTACGCACCGCGTTTTCGACCTCGCTCAAAATCTCCGGAACATCCGCGATCGCGTTCTTCGACTCGGATGTGAACGGCACGTTGGTGGATGCGACATGCACCAGGATCGCGCAGGGTCCCGCAGGAAATCCGCCAGGCTGCAAGAGTCCGTAGTACTTCCAGTTTATCCGCTCGATAGCGTGCGTGATCGAACATGCGCCCTGCTGGTAGAGGAGCGGCACCCGGTTTGCGAACCTTAAGATCTCCACTTTGCCTTCAGCAGGCAGATCGCCGCCGTACGCGATCGCCGCCTCGACAAGGAACGGGTTTCCCGCGTACACGGCAGGCGAGCGATTCGTCGTTGCTATGAAGTCGACTGGGTACTCCTTCAGAACGCCTTTGTAGATGAGATCTTCTGAGATCGGCGAGAGACAATCGGTCGGCGGAGCCCCGATATTTATGCTCCCAAAGGCATGAAGCAGCCGCTCCACCTCCTCGTGCGTGAGTTTTTGGGGCTTACATGAGGGTTTTAATTTTGCATGGGCGCAGATCTTTTCTGCGGTCACCTCCCCGATTCTTGAGAATGAGTCCTTCAGAAACGTTAACAGTCGCTGCCGGTCTGTGTACCGCAGCATCTTCATAAGCGTCCCGAGTTCGATCCCTGCCGGATGCGGCTTGATCTCCGTGGGCGGCTCTGGCAGGAGATCGGTGGCTCTGTCAAATACGGTGTACTCGCCGTCAGGATCGATGAGCGTCAGTCTCGCGTGCGGATTTACGATAGCGGTGTTCCGCAGGTATTCAAGAACCGACTGCCGTCGTCCCTTCACATACGCGCCCTTAATCTCGAGTTCGATTCTGGTGCCGTGCGGAGGATCCCACTCGATCACCCTCTCCTCAAGAATCTCGGGCTCGTTCTTGCTTGTGTTGATTATAAGTTCGCAGTAATGCGCTGGCTGCTGCGAACCGATCTTTGAGATGATCCTCACAGGCTTTCCTGTGCTTAACTGCGCATACAGAACCGATGCGCTGATCCCGATCCCCTGCTGCCCTCTCGACTGCTTCAGAACATGGAAACGGGAGCCGTACAGCAACTTCGCAAAGACCTTTGGGATCTGCTCCTTCACAATACCGGGGCCGTTGTCCTCGACTGTCAGGATAAGATTCGGTGCTGGCGAGGCGGTCTTTATCTCTATCAAGAGATCGGGGAGTATCCCTGCCTCCTCGCACGCATCAAGCGCATTGTCAACCGCCTCCTTGATCGTCGTGATCAGGGACCGCTGCAACGAATCGAATCCGAGCATCTGCTTGTTTTTTTCGAAGAACTCGGCTATGCTGATCGATTTCTGCTTTTCTGCGAGTTTCTCTGCGATGGGTGGTGCTGTTGTCTGCGGCATAGAGTCTCTGTTGATTTATCTGGCAGGGATCGTAGATATTTGCATCGGTTATATCAGGATATCTTGGGTACCTAAAGATGCAGGATATCCGGGGCAGAATGCGAAATACATTTATATAACCTCATTTGAAATATTATTGCAAGTCTTCAAACACCGTTAGAGATGGCAGGAGCGAATATGGAGCGTGTACCAACTGGAATTGATGAACTGGACGTGAAATTGAGTGGTGGCTACCCGAAGGGCAAGGCGATACTGGTAACAGGCATGCCGGGTGCCGGAAAGACGATTTTTGGTATTCACTTCCTCTACAAAGCTTGCATGGATGGCAGGAGGTGCGTGGACATCGCAACAGAAGAGTCGCCTGAAGATATCCTTGTGCAGGCAGGGATGCTCGGGCTCGATCTGAGACCGTATCTCGATAACAAACAGCTTGCAATCGAGCGTGTGCTCGAGACGAGGACAGAGAGCACCGAGATGGCGTCACAACTCGGCTTTGGATTCGAGACGACTGAAATGGATCTACTTGAGCGGGCGAAAATGCTGTCTGATGATATCGATGTGGTGGTCATCGATAACATAGGCGTCTTCGCACTGGATTTGAACATCAAGGAGTTCAGGGACAAGATCGACGCAATAAATCATGCACTCACCGAGAAGGGCTGCACCACACTTATGATCATGGACGATACCGCTTACGAGCTGACCCACGGACTTGCCGAGTATTCGGCTTACGGCTCCATCAAGCTTATGACAAAAGAGAACCCATATACTGGTGTGCGGGAGCGGTATCTGGATATTCCGAAGATGCGTGGTACCAAACTTTCGCTGGAGTTATCCGTCTTCGATATAACCTCGGAAGGGATCAAACTCCACAAATCAAAACCGAAGACTGACTAAAAAGGGGACGTATTAGATGGAACGTGTGCCGACAGGAATTGCTGAACTGGATACTAAACTGAGTGGCGGATATCCGAAGGGCAAAGGATTGCTGGTAACAGGCGTTTCCGGTGCCGGAAAGACGATCTTTGGGCTTCACCTGCTATACAGGTCTTGCTTGGACGGCATGGAATGCGTGCTGATCGCAACAGAAGAGGCGCCTGAAGATATCCTCGGGCAGGCAGAGATGATCGGACTCGATC
This sequence comes from Candidatus Methanogaster sp., assembly GCA_013572355.1. Classification (GTDB taxonomy): domain Archaea; phylum Halobacteriota; class Methanosarcinia; order Methanosarcinales; family Methanogasteraceae; genus Methanogaster_A. The sequence goes on along the minus strand of QBUV01000086.1, from coordinate 2,148 downwards.
TTGCCAGGTATTATGACAGCGGACAACTGATCATCGGACGCGTCTTTGAGAGCCGCTCAAACAAATCCAGACAGGTGAAAAAGTACGGATTCGCACAGGAAGGGCTCGAGATCGAACTCTCCCAGCTTGCCGATTACGTACCAGATAGCACGAGTATCGCGGTCATCGACAATATCGGGGTCTTCACGCTTCGTTCGACTGCCCAGGATTTCAGGGACCAGTTCGATGCGCTGAATTTCGCCCTCAACAAGAAGGGCTGCACCACCGTGTTCGTCATGGACGAGTCTGCATATCTAATGACCAATCGGGTTGCCGATTATTCGGTATACGGATCGGTCCGGCTTCTGGTGAAGGAGAACCCATATACCGATAGGGTGGAGCGTTATCTTACCATCCCAAAGATGCGCAGCACAGATGTCATGCCAGACCTTACCGTGTTTGAGATAACGCCTGCGGGTATCCGGCTGAAGACGAGGGCGGACTGATCCACGTTGTGTGGATATCCGCATATAAAACTACGAGATTACACAAGATCAACACAGAAATCTGTGTAATCATGTGGTTCCTACTACAAGTTACCCGAGCCTGTACTGTGCCCCTGAAATGTCAGACTTCCAAATTGCGCTTACGGGTGGTATAAAAACTCCCCTCCGCAGAACGGAATGTTTAATAAACCAGAACTGGTAAATGAGATTGCGAAGGTTTGCAATGCAATGGGGTGAGGTAGACTGGGACAGAACCGGTCGTAGATTGCGATAACCTTCGGAGGAGTGTGAAATGGATAACACAGAACAAAGTGGTAGTGGAATGACATTTGGGGAAGCGAGCAAGAGGTTCATGGATGTCTTTGATGAGCCGGGCTCGATTGTTCAGCCGGTTGGCGTTAAACTGATCCTCAAAGGTCACGAGATCCCAGAAGGCACGAAGACTCCTGAGGAATATCAGGGGGTTCCGTGGTGCGAGGCGGTAAGGATCGCCGCGATGGATGGCGAGGTTGTTGTGATCAACAAGGAAAATGTCGGATGTCCGGCAGCAGCAATCGCTCTTGGTCTCGTCGATCAGTATCAGGAAGACCCGCTTTCCGGAACGCGGAAGTACACCGACATGATGGAGACGACCGCATCGCCGGCAGACTTTACAAACGGTCTCGTCTATGGCTGCAAAGCAAGCGATAACATGCAGTTTGCGCTCTTTGGCGAGGACGACACAGGGCGGTACGAGACGCTTGGTGCAGCACAGAACGCTGTCGCAGGGATGACCTCGATCCAGCCCGATATCATAGATGCCGCGGTTGCGTATCCGGCAGGGAAGCTTGATATCGCTCCCGACGTCGTGATTCTCGGGGTGCTTCCGAAACAGGCATTGCGTGCGATTCAGGGCTATAATTTTCTTACAGGTAAACGCCTCCTGATGAGCACGATCGGGATCCGGGGCGTATGCGCAGACCTGACAGCCCTGCCATTTCTGGAGCAGAGCTTAAACGGCTCTCTCTTCTGTCTCGGGGCAAGAGCGGTTGGCGGATGGGAAGGCGACCTGCTCGGACTCGGGATGCCGCTATCGGCGTTTGAGCGGATGGTTACAGGCATGGAGCGGTCAGCAGGCGGATTCCCGTACAAGGCATATCCATAAACAGGGGAAGAGATGAGCGGCTCGTCACCGTTGCTACGTGAACTGATCGACCTTGAGGAACTCCAGTCGATTCAGGATAGCTTCGCAAGAGCCGTTGGAATCTCTTCTGTGATCCTTTCGCCCGAAGGCGAACCCCTGACAAAGTTTACCAATCCGACCGGATTTTGCGCCTTGATCCAATCGACCGAGAAAGGAAAAGCGCGCTGCTTCCAGTCATTTATGGAGATGGGGAAGAATGCACTCCTGTTAAAAGAGCCGGGGATATGCTACTGCTTTGCACACGGCGGACATTTTGTTGCGCCGATCATGATCGATGGCGAGCACAAAGGAACGATGTTTGCCGGGCAGTTCATACCTGAGAAGTTTTCTTCCGAGCAACTCCATGATCTCGAAACGATAGCGCCTGAAATCGATCTTGACCCGGGGCTGCTTGTAAAAGAAGCAGAGAAGATGCGTGTGGTCGGAGAGGATGTGATCCGGAACTATTCGAGTCTGTTGTTTAAGATCGTAGAGACCATC
>QBUV01000087.1 GCA_013572355.1 Candidatus Methanogaster sp. | reverse complement strand
CTTTCATCTCCGATTGGATGGTCAACGTAACGTTGGTATTCGATCAAGACTCATGTACGAGATTTGGATCAACCTTGAGCACCACGCAACCTGACGCCCCTGCCTGCCAAAACTCTTTAGTAACCAGTCTTCGCATAGTCCCACTCATGAAGATACTACTCATCGGCAGTGGCGGCAGAGAGCATGTGATCGCAGAGGCGGTCGCACGCAGCAGACGCGACCCCGAGCTATATGCAGTGATGAGCAGAAAGAATCCGGGAACCGCGGGATTGTGCAAGGACTTCCTCATCGCAGACGAAAGCGTGGACGCAGTCATCCCGTACGCGAGATCAAAGGAGATCGATGTTGCAGTGATCGGTCCTGAAGCGCCGCTTGCGCTCGGGCTTGCCGATGCGCTCGAAGGCGAAGGCATCCCATGTCTCGGACCGCGGCTTGCTCCGGCGCAGATCGAACTTGACAAGGCATGGGCCCGGATGTTTATGCGGAGGCACGGGATTAGCGGGTGTCCGGCGTTTGAGGTCTTCGAAGAGGGGGATTTCGAGGGTGCGCACGCGTTTATCGATAAACTCGGCGATGTCGCTGTAAAGCCAACCGGTCTTACCGGGGGAAAGGGTGTCAAGGTGATGGGTGACCACTTCGAGATCGAGGGCGCGAAAGCGTACACATCCGAACTCTTGAGTACCGGATCTGTTGTTATTGAGGAAAATCTGTTGGGCGAAGAGTTTACTGTGCAGGCATTTTCAGATGGCACGACGCTTGCGTTTGCGCCTGCTGTGCAGGATCATAAACGCGCTTATGATGGAGATAAGGGACCAAATACCGGCGGCATGGGTTCTTACACGGACGCGGGGGATATCCTACCGTTCATGCGCGAAGAGGATTACGAGGAAGCAAAGGCGATCATGCGCGATACCATAAAGGGCATCAAAGAGGATGTCGGCGCATACAAAGGCATATTGTACGGTCAGTTCATGATAACAGCGAAAGGGATTAAGGTAATTGAGTTTAACGCACGGTTCGGCGATCCTGAGGTGATGAACGTCCTCCCGCTGCTCCGCACCGATTTCGTGGACATCCTCTCAGCGGTTGCTGATGAGACGCTTTTCGATCTGGATGTCGAATTTAATCGCCTTGCAACCGTCTGCAAGTACGCAGTTCCGGAAGGTTATCCTGAAAATCCTGTAAAAGACTCTGTTGTCGAGATAGGCGATATCGGAGATGCCACGTTCTTCTATTCGAGCGTGTATGAGCAGGACGGGGTTGTGTACACCACGGGATCACGTGCGATTGCCGTTGTCGGGGCTGCACAGACGATAGCGGAGGCAGAGAAGATCGCATCTCACGGGCTTACCGGAATACACGGCGATCTGGTTGCGAGATCTGATATCGGGACTGCGGCACTGATCGATAAGCGGATCCGGCACGCAGCAGAAATGCGCGGTTCATGATAATGCGGTGTTAACATTCTCAAGACGGAGCATCGATGTCTTCGACATTAATCGAGTTCCTCGCATTTGGGTTCCTGATCGGACTCACAGGCGCTGCCGTGCCAGGACCCATGCTCTTTGCAACGATCGATGCATCGCTCCGGCGGGGGTGGATTGCAGGTCCCGAGATTGTGCTTGGACATGCGCTTGTAGAGGTCGCGGTCTGCGCCCTGCTCTTTCTCGGGTTCACGATCGCAACCGATACCGTCTTCCGGACCGTATCGATAGCAGGAGGCGGGGCTCTTGTAGTTTTCGGGCTGATGACGCTTAACTCATCGAAGGGTGCGACGTTTGATGTGGACGGAAGTAATGCAGGAAGCGCCGTCGCGGCAGGCGCTTTGACATCGGTTTCAAACCCGTACTTCCTGATCTGGTGGCTCACCATCGGAAACGCCATGGTGATGGACGGGCTTGCGATCGGCGTTGCTGCGGCTGTGCTCTTCGTTATCGGGCACTGGATCGCTGATCTGGCGTGGTACACCCTCGTTTCGGTATCGTCAAGCAGAGGAAGGCGGGTGGTGTCTGACCGCACCTATAAGCGGATGCTCGTCGGCTGCGGCGTCTTTCTCATCTGTTTCGGGATGTACTATCTGGCAGGGGTATTTGTGTGAGATCGTGCATCGTGCGGGGGTGCTCACACCCGCCCACGCGCATGTTCAACCACATGCCCGAGCTCTGATGCGATAATCCCGATACCGAGTCTGACCGCATTTGGCGATCCTGGCATGCAAAAGACCGCTCGTCCCTGCACAACCCCTGCGATGGCTCTCGTCAGCATCGCGGCGTATCCGATCTCATCCATGCTCTTCGAACGGAAGATCTCTCCGAATCCGGGAATCTCCTTCTCAAGGAACTGACCTACCGCCTCGATCGTGACATCGCGGGGAGCAAGCCCTGTCCCGCCTGTCGTGATGATAGCGTCCGTATCGGAACCCGCAACCGCATCATCCAGCCATTCCCGGATCAGGCTGATATCGTCAGGCAGCAGCGAATACCTCGCGGTATGCCCCACGTCCTGGAGCGCATCGATGATGATCGCTCCGGATGCATCGTCTGCCTCAGATGGGGTTCGTGCACCCTCGTGATCGCGATATCGCGACGAACTGATCGTTGCAACCGCGATTGTATATCCACGCTTCGTATGCGACTTGTGTTCATCAGATGTGTTCATAGGGTGGCATCGTCGCCAACCGATATATTCTTTGACAGGAGCCTGAAAGGTAGATGCCATGCCAGATCTGATCATCAAGGATGCGAAGGTGCTGCTGAATGGGGGACTCCAGCACGTCAATATCGCGATAGAGGACGGGAAGATCGTAAAGGTCGCAAAGGTCGGAGGGGGCGTATCCAGCGGCGCAGAGGTGATCGATGCCAGGGGTGCGCTGACGCTTCCGGGTGTGATCGATGCACATGTCCACTTCCGGGATCCCGGACTTACGCACAAGGAGGACTGGTACACCGGCTCGTGTGCCGCTGCCGCAGGTGGCGTGACCACGGTCATCGACCAACCAAACACAGCACCTCCGACACTGGATAAGAAATCGTTCAACCTCAAACTGAAATCTGCAAAACGAAAGTCGATCATCGATTTCGGGATCAACGGCGGCGGCGTCCCCTCTGCAAACCTTGAGGAACTGTGGAGTCTCGGCGTGACCGCATTCGGGGAGATTTTCATGGCGGATGGGGATCTATCGGTAAGCGAAAGTGAACTTGCGGATCTGCTGAAGTCGATTGGCGAACTTGGGGGGGTAGCATCGATCCATGCGGAAAACGGAGAACTGTGCAGCCATTTCACTGAGGAGTTGCGAAGGATACGCCGCCCCGAGATCTATTCACGCGCACGCCCGAACATCTGCGAGGCGATCGCTGTCGAGCGGGTGCTTGAGATGCAGCACGAGACCCCGGTCCCGGTGCGCATACATATCTGCCACCTGAGCACGAGGGAAGGGATCGGCGTGGTCCGGCGCATGAAATACGGAAAAAAGGAAGCCGGGTTCACCTGCGAGGTTGCGCCGCACCACCTCTTCCTCGATTATAAGGACTGGGCGCGTCTCGGCACGTTCGGGAAGATGAACCCGCCGCTTCGGAAGCGGTGCATGCAGCACCTATGGAACGGCTTAAACGACGGCACCATCGATATCATGGCGTCGGATCATGCGCCGCATACTGAGGAAGAAAAGCGTGCGGAGATATGGGATGCACCGGCAGGCGTCCCCGGCGTCGAGACGATGCTGCCGCTGATGCTTAATGCCGTAAAGCAGAACCTGATCCCGCTTGCGCGGGTGATCGAGGCGATGAGTGCAAAGCCGGCACAGGTCTTCGGACTCGATGACAAGGGGCTGATCAAGCAAGGTTACGATGCAGATATTGTTCTCGTTGATACGAGTAACGTCCGGAAGATAACGGTCGATCAACTCCACAGCAAAGCAGGATGGACGCCGTTTGAGGGGCGAGAAGGGATATTTCCGGAACTGGTGCTGTCCAGGGGCGAGGTCGTGTACGATGGTGAGATCGCGGGCAAGAAGGGTCGCGGGAAATTCCTGCGCGGGAAAGGGTATGTCGATAGATGATGGGGATGTTAAATGGACTTGTTGCCAAATAATTTGGAAAAACCATAGGAACGGATATCTACAGAACGAGAGGGCATGTAAAGAGGAATATCTGCCATAAAAGGTTACATTTTGTATTGTAACACGTCTAATAAATAAAAAGGTCTGTGCAGATGAAAGAAGAAGATGCGAAAGATGGAGGTTTAAATGACGGATGAAGTAGAACATGCGGTTTCTTGTTTTAAGGATGGTTTTAGCTGTTCCCAAGCAGTACTTTCAGCTTACGGGGAACAATTCGGTATGAATCGTGAAATGACGTCGAAGGTTTCCGGAGCTTTTGGGGGATGGGTCATCTTGGCGAAACATGTGGTGCGGTGACTGGTGCGTTCATGCTTTATATGACTCAAGTATGGGAAGACGAGAGTCGAAGACGAGCAGCGAAGAGAGAAAGCCCACAGCCGGTCCGTCACGGTTTTTTAGTCACTCCCAGTGCATGATGCGCGTCAGCGTACGATGGCGCAGTCACTGAGATCAGCGGCGACCGGGCAGGTAAGCCCGCCATGCGGCATTACGAGAATCCGCGGCTGCCCGCCACCCCTGCTCCCATCCGGATTTGAGACCGCGGCACGAAGAGCGCTTCCAACGTCCGGCATCGGGATGAAATACGCCTTCCTTGCAAGATCGTCAGGGATATCCGAGACAAGGTAGAGATCGACGCGTTCTGCAAGCTTCGACGTCAGCACGGCTTTGTGCCCGCCGAGTTCGAACCGATGCTCCAATCTCGAAGGGAGCTCGTCGCGCGGAATATCGAGCCACCGTTCATACACGTCATTGCCAAGACCTTCCCCGCATTCAGCGACAAGAATGATCGCCCCGCCATCCTTAACGACATTTTTCGCATTTTCAAGTGCTTTCTGGGATTGATACAGATTTATATCCTTAGGCATCCCGCCGGGAGACGTTATCACGATATCGGCAGTCTCTGCTTGGATCCGGTACATCCGGTCCGCATAAGAAACCCCTGCACGATGCGCTTTTATGGGATCGCCAGACACAACTGCGACGATCTCTTTCCTGCTGTTTAATACTGCGTTTAATATGAATTCTGATATATGCGAAGTCCCTTCCTCGATATCCTGACGCACCGGACTATCAGTTCTCCCGGATACCGCGTCAGGGTGGATCATGAGCGCATGGTTCTTCCCGATACTTGCAATCGATGAGACTCCCGGAAGCAGCGACTTAAGCCCGCCTGAGTATCCAGCGTAGTAATGAAACTCGATGCTGCCTGTGCATATCACGGCATCCGCATCGAGAACCGGCGCAAATATCTCAACCGGCGTCCCCCTGCTCGTAACCCGGACGCGTCTGCAATTGTCGGGATCATGATCGATGCACGATATGCGGCTGTAGATCTCATCGCCGACAATCTCCCTCTGTTCATCCTCGGTATGTTTTCTGTGCGATCCGGTCGCAAATACGATCCCGATATCGGAATCAGGGATTCCCATGTCGTTGAGATGAGAGATAAGCGGCGGCAGGAGTTTCTTTGTCGGGGTGATCCTGGTGATGTCGTTTGCGATGATCGCAATACGATCCCCCTCATGTACGAGCTCTGACAGATGGCGTCCTACCGGATGGGTGAGCGCATCAACGATCGCGGATTCCTCATCCTCGACAGCGGGGAGTTCCTGCGGCTCGATGGTGCCTGCAAGATTTTTGTCCGGCACTTCGACAGAGACGCTTCCGTCCCCGTAGGGCAGCGATAGCTTCATCGAGATTGTTGGAGGGTTCTGGGGATTTAAAGGTTGGCTTGACCGGGCGCAGGTATCCGAAAAAGATTACCATTCTCTCTTTTATCAGGAAATGCCTTTTCCAGATCTCCAATCTTCTTTACGCATTCGTATCGGCATTTTTCTCGTACAACACCCACCCAGAAGAATCTATTTTTCCGTTTGGCAGTACAACTATTGTTCCATCGCTTATCTTTAAGCGCGTTTTTCTGAGCGTGACGTCAATGATCTCCCCCCTATATTTCATCGTCTCAATCTCCTCGCCGATGTTGAAGTGCCGGTCTAATAAGAGGAATATCCCTGCCACCGCGTCACCTAAAGCATCCTTGACTGCCAGGGCGACAGCAAGCCCCACCAAAACTGATGCACCCATAAGCGGCATGAAAATCTCTTCTAATTTCAGTTCATGTACGGCATACATCAGAACACCGAACCATAGCGCATACACTACGATTCTTCGCAAGAGGTTCTGCACATCCGGAGGCAGACCGGTGGTGCTTAGGAATCTCCTTATAAGTTTTTTAGTTAGACTAATTACGAAGAAAGCGACTACCAATACCAGTACCACTTCCGAATATGGCAGAACCACCTGGTAAAAACCCGATATATCTATCGTATTCATCTGTGTTACCTCTTCCATCTCATTGTTTTTTGACGCATCCAGTCGCCAAACCCGGTACCTGGTACAGAGCCCACGTAGAGCGATTTCATACTGTTTATTGCCCCTTACCATGATCAATACTGCCATAATATTTAAGCATGGCGGTCTCGGTGCGGTCGCTGACATTCCCGGATTCTTTGCATGACGCCTGACAACCTTGTCCCTCCACAAACTTTTTCTACAGACGATAACAGATGGACATATTCCAACGGCGCATGAACCGGCATAACGGTTCGAACATGAAGTCTATGTGAGTCTTGGAGGAAGCGAATGAGCAAAACAAACTATAAAAAAACAAATCCGCGGATCACATCCCTAATAGCGGATCTGAAATCCGGATCACGCGAGAACGACGCCCCAATCTGGCGAGAGATCGCAGAGCGCATGCAGAGTCCGAAGAGAAATTATGCGACAGTGAATGTGAGCCGCATCAACAGGCATACTGCGGACGGCGAGACCATCGTTGTGCCCGGCAAGGTGCTCGGCGCAGGCGAGATAGGCCATCCGGTGGCAGTGGGCGCTTTCTATTTCAGCGATGGCGCACGGTCGAAGATCACAGATGCTGGCGGCGAATGCATCACGATCGAGGAACTGGTGGCAAGAGCGCCCACCGGATCAAATGTGCGGATAATCAGGTGATTTCATGAATACAGTAATTATCGATGCAGATGGGTTGATTCTTGGCAGGCTCGCAAGCGTCGTCGCCTCAAGATTGTTAAGCGGCGAGACCATTGCGATCACCAATGCCGAACGCGCTGTGGTGTCCGGGAGCAAGACCACCACATACAGGGAATATAAGGAGCAGGTGGACAGGGGATCAACAGAAAGCGGCCCGTACTTCCCGACGAGACCGGATCAGATCATGAAACGGACGATTCGCGGCATGCTCCCGCACAAACGGATGCGTGGACGCGACGCAATGTCGAGACTGCGCGTGTACGTGGGCACTCCTGCAGAACTGGCCGGATCGGACGCGGATACGATACCTGAAGCGAGTATGACGAGGTTAGGGACGATCAAATACATCAAACTCGGCGAAGTCAGCACGAAGCTGGGTGTTAATGTACGTTAAGATCCCACAAGACCGGATTGGCGCAGTAATCGGACCGAAAGGTGTCACCAAAAAAGCGCTCGAGGAACTCTCAACCGCGACGCTGGATATCGACAGTGAATTCGGCAATGTACAGGTCCTCTCACCAGAGGACCCTTTGCAGGGTATGCGGGCGGTTGAGGTCATCTCGGCAATCGGACGGGGTTTCAGCCCTGAACGGGCTTTCAAACTGTTCGGTGACGAGTTTCTCATATACGATGTGGTCAATATACCCGCGAACACGCCAAAGATGCTGACACGCGTCAGGGGCAGGATCATCGGCAGCGGCGGGAAGACAAGGGCGCTAATCGAGAATATAACTCATGTCGACCTCTCGGTCTACGGAAAGACCGTGGCGATCATCGGGTATCCCGAGCAGGTGCACGTTGCAAAGACCGCAGTCGATATGCTGATCGATGGTGCACCACACTCTGTTGTGTACGGTTTCATGGAGAAGAAGCGGCGGGAACTTACTGCGAGAGGACTCGAGTATTACTGAACTTTGGTGCGGGCGCGGCAGCAGAGACGTATCAGGTTTATGCAACCGTACGGTCGGCTTAAGTATTATGTCAACATTGATCACAACGCATGAGGCGGTGTGATCTATTTGGCACGTATGCTGTATCGCTGTTGACTTGTCACAGTGAACTTGCTGAAGCATACGGTAAAATGAACCGCATGGAATTTGTCTTAGGAGGTAGAAGAGCTCATGAGTGGCGAAATTCATCAGATGTTGGGGACCATCAATAAAAGGTTAGACGAATTGCTTTTCTTGAAACATGATCTGGATGAACTGAATAAGAGAACAAAGAATGTGGAAGAGATGTTATCTGAATATGTGTTCATATTAAGCGAAGATGAGAAAGCAGATCTAAGCGAAACCATGAGAGAGTATTTTGCAGGCAAAACAACATCTTTAGAAGATGCTGAAAGGATTCTTGGATTATGAAGATAGAATTTGGAACAAGAGCTCTCAAGTTTCTATCAAAATTAGAGAAAGTCAGCAAGGAACGAATTTTTAAAAGAATAAAGGAACTATGTGAGGATCCGTTTCCTTCGGATGTCAAGAAATTAAAAGGGGAAAAGGATGTTTACAGGATCAGAATTGGAGATTTCAGGGTGCTTTATAGGATCATTTCAGAAGATGACGTAATCTTAATCTTCCGGGTAGATAAAAGAAGTAGGGTTTACGGGCGGTGAAAGAAACACGTTGATCCCATAATTCATTGTGGCGTGGTGAGGGCTAATAAATGTCAGGAAACACATCCGGAACGATATTCCGCGTAACAACGTGGGGTGAGAGTCATGGACCCGCAATCGGCGTCGTCGTCGATGGCTGCCCGTCAAAGCTGCCTCTCTGCGAAGCAGACGTCCAGAAGGAACTCGACCGCCGCCGCCCCGGGCAGAGCGAGATTGCAACACCTCGAAAGGAAGAGGACGCTGTCGAGATTCTTTCAGGCGTATTCGGGGGAATGACGACCGGAACGCCGATATCGATGATCGTCTGGAACAGGAACGTCGATTCGTCCCCTTACGAGAGCCTCAAAGACACACCGCGCCCGGGACATGCCGATTATCCGTACGAGGTCAAGTACGGGATCAGGGACTATCGCGGCGGCGGGCGTGCATCAGCGCGGGAGACTGTGGGAAGGGTTGCCGCAGGCGCTGTTGCAAAGAGGATGCTTGCAGAGTATGGCATCGATGTGGTTGCGCACGTCATAGAACTCGGCGGCATCAGAGCCTGCGAATGTGAGATGACGCCGCCAGAGATCAGGGAACGGATCGAAGAGACGCCGGTCCGGTGCGTTGATCCGGATGCCGCGGCGCGGATGGTCGAACTGATCGGAAAGGCGCGTGAACAGAAAGACAGCATCGGCGGCATCGTCGAGATCATAGCAACAGGTGTGCCTGCTGGCATCGGGGAGCCGGTCTTTGACAAGCTGGACGGAGATCTTGCGAAGGCATTGATGAGCATCGGCGCAGTGAAAGGCGTCGAGATAGGCGCTGGTTTTGGGTGCGCCACCATGCGGGGCAGCGAGATGAACGATGCGTTTCTGGTATCGGGTGGAACTGTAGTTCCGGAGACGAATAACGCTGGCGGCATTCTTGGCGGGCTCTCAACAGGCGCGCCGATCGTTTGCAGGATCGCAGTGAAACCGACGCCGTCCATCGCAAGTCCCCAGAAGACCGCGGATATCAGGACTATGAGCGAGACCACGATCACGATACAGGGGCGGCACGATCCGACGATCCCGCCCCGAATGGTTCCTGTCGCCGAGGCGATGGTTGCCATCGTGCTCGCGGATCACTTGCTTCGAGACCGCGGATCAAAATCCGCGAAATAGTTTCTGCTGAACAGAGCACATCACGACACCAGCAGGCAAGATCTTTGGATGTCGTCCGGAACTTGAAATCACGTGGATTAAGGCAGGAATTTAACCGCGGAGAGTGCAGAGAATGACAAAAAAGCTCTGCACCCTCCGCGGTTATTTTTTCTTGCCAGAAAACCTGAGAATCGTAATCAGGAGATCGATCAATGCACCTGTGTAATTACGGATATTCGATCTGATCCGGTGGCGGAGTCATTACAACATGCCCGCGAACGATGGATCTGAAGCGTTCTCACTTCCCGGATTCCCCATCGCCGTCGCGACCATTGCATCCAACATCACAGACCGCGCAGCCGGACCCTGACCCGCGCTCGGTTCCGGTCTCTGCGTCCAGCACCCGCGTGGCATAAGCGAGCACGGTCGCGTTCGATAGCGTACCCGCGATCAGGATCGCATCGAAGATCTCTTCCTTCGACAACCCGAGTTTCTCTGCGATGCGGATATGCATTTTCAGGCAGTGTTCGCACCTGACCGCAGCAGACACGCCTATCGAGATCAGTTCAACCGTCTTCGGGTCGAGACGTTTGAACTCCCGTATGATCGCGCTGTCGTAGAGAATCTTCGGAACCAGCAGTTCCGGTGTCTCCTTCATAAACTGCAGGATGTATGGTATCTCTCCGTAGTACTTCTCAACGCTCTCAAGCAGTTCCTCAGTCGCCTCCTCAGGATCCATCCTCATGATCCGCTGGATCTTCTCGATGTCCATTCGTACCTCCTGACTCCTATCCTAACGTCTAAATAACGAAACCGGTAACCGATTTCGGCAGTATTCTTATTAATATATAATCCCGCACCCTCGATGGCAGCACCACTGCGATCTCGCGGAGGGTTACGCCCTCCTCGAATGTTATATTCTCGATCGCTTCCTTATACTGCGGATACGACAGTTTTACGCGGGCACCCATGAGTTGCAGCGTGATGGGTGCGGGAGAGAGGGATTTATTGATTTCCGGTATCTGTTCCTTGATCTCCTTCATGATGCGTGCCGGCTGGGTTGTCAATGGATCTTTTGATATCTCGATCCGCTGCTCATCGAGGGTTTTGCCCACAGTCTCGACCAGCCGGTCAAGAGCGTCAAGTTCGCCTTCGTGTTTCAGCCGATGCGCGATTCTTCCAAGATGCCCGACATAGCCTGTCGCATACATGGGTGGCTCCGGAAGTTCCGGCGTACCTGTGATGATGCAGGGTACGTCGAGATCCTTGTAGAGGACGTATTTCTCGTTCATCAGGCAGTCTTCGAAGTTTCCGAGCGCAAAGATCGCAAGATCGTGCTCATTAACCAGTGCACGCTCTTTTGCAGATATCTGCGCAATCCGCCGCCCGACACCTCTTGCAAGCCCGATTAACGTTGTGTTTGCTCCAAACCTGCGCATATACTCTGCTAAATCACATGAATGGTGTGGAAGATGGTGATACGCCAGTGACGGCGCGATCACGACGATGTCAGTGCCTGTAAGCGGTGCTCTCGTGATCTTGGCGCGGAGTTCCTTTGCCAGATCTTCGAGCATGGATATGTCTTCATGCGGGCAGAGCATCTGGATCATGACCTCGGTCTGCATGTAATTGGTCTGGAGGACGTATCCGCCGAGATCCTCTATGAGTTCGATGACAAGGTTGTGTTTGAAGACGCCGCCCTCATACATGATCGGTTCAAGCATTATAAATCCTCCTTCAGTTGATCCATCATATCTTCAGCTTTCTTGACCCACTCGGACTTTATAGGATCCTCTGATGCCACAAATAACATCTCCGAGCCGGTAGAAACGTGATGGCGCACCCGGAAACCTTCTGGTGTGATCCGGAGCAGCGCATCGGCAAGTCTCGACTCGATCTCCTTGCGCGGATCCGCGATGACCACGTCTGCAAGCGTTCTGCGAACTTCGTCCTTGTCTTCGGTGTCTATCGTTATCACTTTCTTCTCTGGCTGCGAGACGTTCTCGCGTCCGTACTCTATCCAGAGGATGTTTAGCAGTGTCGGGACATGCTCTTCGTTTGTGAGTTTCAGCTCCACCTGTTTGGTGCTCGGCGCACCTGTCGAGATATCTGCCATATCCTTGACACAGATCGGCGGAAGGCCGGTTCTTATCAGCGTACAGAAGATGAAAACCGGCTCAGCTGGATCGATGTGTATCCATAGACGCCCCAATACGGTGGTGAGTTCCAGATCGGCGAGGACGTCGCGTATCACTGATTCGTAAGCTTCGGCGCCGGTTTTATCCGGAGACTCGACCCTGAACACTTCGAGCGGCAACATGTCTCAGTCACTCCTCAATAAAACCTGATGCTAAGAGAGCGGAGCCGACAGCGCCGATCAACTGCGCATAAGGTGGCACAATCACCTCTACCTGTAGCAGTTCGCGCATCGCTTGCGGTAGCCCCTCGATTAGTGCTGTGCCTCCGACCATGATCACTGGCTCCCGCACCTCGACCTCCTGGAGTTGCTGCTCAAAGACCTGCTCTGCCACGCTGTAACATGCTGCTGCTGCGACATCCTCGTGACGCGCGCCCTTCGATAGCGAGTTCACGAGACTCTGGATGCCGAATACGATACAGTAGCTGTTCATCGAGATGTTGGATGCCTTGCCTGCAAGCGCAAGTTTGCCAAGTTCGGTGATGTCAACGCCAAGACGCTTTGCAGTCATCTCAAGGAAACGCCCTGATGCGCCGGCACAGATCCCGCCCATCGTAAAGATTCCAGGGATTCCATCCTGCACCGATATCGCCTTGTTGTCCATCCCGCCGACATCGATTACAGTCGCTGCGCCCTTCTGCCGGTCAGCAAGGTAGACCGCGCCTTTTGAGTTCACTGTGATCTCTTCCTGGACCAGATCTGCATTAAATGCCTTTCCCAGCATGAATCTGCCGTATCCGGTCACCCCGATCGCCTGAACCGCATCCCTTTCGATTCCGGATTCCTTAAGAGCGATTGAGTAAGCCTCCTCCGCGCTCTCCAAGACGTCGGTGGAACTGACCCATCCGAATCCGAGAATCTTGTTGTCTTGCATGATCACTGACTTTGTGGTGGTCGATCCTGAGTCGATTCCCGCGGTAAGTCCGGTCTGTTTCTCGCGTGCAAGCAGACTGCGCCTCTTTGCGATGGTTGTAAGTGCCTCCATCCTCGTAAGAAGCGTGTCTGCGGTGGTGCGTTCGGTATAAGAGTAACTGATCACAGGAAGCCCGGATTTATCATGGATGTACCTGCGGATCTCGTTTCTGACGAGCGCACCCTCTGCGCACCTGAAACACGTCCCGATGAAGACGGCATCAGCGGTGGTATGCCCCTCAACGACCGAGATTGCGCGGGCAAGCATCAGTTTAAGGTCGGGACTCGTCACCTTGAGCCCGAACTTTGCCTCTGCCGTCTCCACTTCCTCGAGATCGATGTCCGGGAAGATGATTTTTGCGCCAACCTGCTCTGCTGCCGATTCGATCTCGCCTTGAATTCCTGTGTATTCAGAACCACAGGAGATCTGCGCGACCTCGATTTCATTCATTCTTTGCCTCCTTACCATCTCCAAGTCCATTTAAGAACTCGGATATCTGGTACACAAAATTCTCTGCCGCATCATCAGATGTCGGATAGGCAAGTTCGAGAATCGGGATACGTTTTGCCCGTATCAGGAACCCCACAAGTTCGCTTGTCCGCTGGCAACCCATGCACCCGAACCCGATCGGCGCGTCCTCGACAAGGATCGCTGCCTCTGCCGCCTCAAGGAGCGGATCCAGAAGCGACATGCGCCCGCGCACACCGGCAGGTACCTCGACGGCAGCGTACTTAAGCCCGATCTTCGGATCCTCAGGCGTGATATTAAGAGGCGGTGAGTCGATTCCTGCCGTCGTGACTCTTTTCTTGATTTCCTGCATGACCGCAAGCGGCTTGTGACCGAAACGCTCGACCAGGTCGTACAGGATCAGACTGTTGCTTGGATAAATGAAGATATTCGCCATGTTTCACCTCGTTGATATGGTATGATCGATTCTGGTGTATGAGTATGTCTGGAATCATGGGCACTAAAATAGTTTGCGGTTCATCGAGACTGTCACAATTGCATAGTTATGGAGTTGAAAGATGTGTTTGTTTTTCATACTCATGAGCACCCGCACGGGGCAGGGAGGTTTTTATTGAATGGGTGCATATAATCTATATGCATAATTGAGGGGATTTTACGCAGACAAAACAAGCGATAATCCGGTCGGCAGTCGATATTGCAGAACGCATCCACGCATCCACCATATTACTCCCGGATTCGTATACTTCCGAACGTATTGGGGTGGAGACTGAGATTCCGGTCGTGGTTATGCCGAGGCAGGCATCTGATCTACTGTACCGGATCATCCCGAACCACGTCGAAAAGGAGGAAGTTGTGCTCCATGAGCGTATCCAGGAGATCGCTGTCGCGGGGTATCTGAAGGGCGCGATAAGCGGTGTGGTCGTCGGGGTGATCGATGGTCCAAATTTTGATTCGATTATTGTATACGATCCAAGAGAGAGTTATGCGGTAAAATCGCTGCAAGAACGCGAGGGATTGGTAAATTCGGACGCGTTCCGCGCAGTTATGGAACTCGCACTCGAACTCGCACTCGAAGGAAGAGAAGGAAGGCACATCGGCACCGCCTTCATTATCGGGGATGTGGAGAACGTTCTGCGCGCATCACACCAACTCCTGTTAAACCCATTCAAAGGACACGACCAGAATGACCTGATAATCACGGACCGGGGCAACTGGGAGACGTTTAAGGAGTTTGCGCAACTGGACGGAGTTTTCGTGATCTCTGGCGAGGGGGTCGCCTGCGCATCAGGCAGGTATCTCGATGTGGATGCCAGATCGGTGCGCATCCAGCAGGGTCTTGGCGGCAGACATGCAGCATCAGCCGCGATCACCGCTGAAACCGATGCGGTTGCGGTAGTCGTCTCCGAGTCAGGTGTGATCAGGGTCTACCAGGACGGAGAACAGATCATCGAGATCGAGCCTGGCGGGATGGGCTGGATGATGCTACCATAACACATATAAGACAGACGTGTCATCACCATCAATCGAGGCATACATATTAGACTACTGGCAATATCAGACCCGCATGGCGATTATGCGCACATACCGCTCCTTGTACGTGGGGCAGAGATGTCCGGGAGCATCGACGCTGTACTGATCGCCGGCGACATCACCAATTTCGGACCTGACGAACTAACTTATGAACTGCTCGACCTGCTCGAACCGCTCGGATGCCCTGTGCTTGCGATTCCCGGGAACTGCGATCAGAGAAGCATCCTTGCAACACTTGACGCATCGAAAGCCGTCAATCTGGATGGCGCTGTGCACACTATCGAAAACGTCACGTTCGCAGGCATCGGCGGATCGAATCCGACACCATTTGACACACCATTCGAGCGATCCGAAGACGAGATCGGGGCGATGCTCGAGGATCTCCTGATCCGGGCAGACCGGGGCGGCGGAACGATCGTGCTGCTCTCACATGCGCCCCCGAAGAACACACTCGACCGGATACCGGGCGGAAACGCGGGAAGCGATGCACTTGCCCGCGCAATCGGCAAGGTCGATCTGATCGTCTGCGGGCACATCCACGAGGATCAGGGCGAGATGACCGGACAGGGAACTGAAATCGTGAATGTCGGGCAGGCGTCGCAGGGGAAAAGTGCGATCATCACGATCGATGAGGGCATCGAGGTGCAGTTCAACAACATCTGAGACCCGAGGTTCGAACCGTTCCAGCCTGTTCCGCTATTCGCATCAGCGGTCTGCGAACCAGACTTCTGGATCACGCACTCTCCGATTAATCGAAATGTTTAAGTACCCTCACTTGCGCTTCTGACATTAGACAGGTCGATTAAGGCACAGGATATGAAACCGGGGCAAGAACTATGAAAACGACAAAAAAGAAATCCATGACAGGCTTGATAACCATCGTAACAATCGTAGCGGTCTTGATATCTGCGGGGTGTATCGGGGAGAAAACGCCGCCGTCCGTTCCCACTTCCACACCCACGCCCGCGCCCACGCAGACTACAACGCAAGGTCAACCGCCTGTATCGGCGCACACTACAGGATCCGATGGGGCTCTAAATGTTTCCGAGCTATTGGATAGTCCAGTGTACGACACAGAAGTCACCGTTTATGGGGATGTAAGCGCATTGGGTGAACTTTTCTGCCCGTGCTTTGCGTTGACTTCAGACGGGAAAAGGTTGGAGGTATGGTATTACATGATGAAAGAGGATGACGGGACAGAAAGACCTGCTGTAAGTGTAGAAGGGATCGGAAATGGTGACCGGGTTGTCGTAACTGGTGAACTCAGGTCAAGCAATGGAACTGCTCCGAGCACCACTTTCTGGGCGAGCACTATTGAAAAAATGGTTGCAGAGGACGCGGCAGTCAGTTTAGCCAGCGTAAACGACATTGAAATTCTGCTGCTTGAATCATTTCCGGTCCAGATACACGCTGTTGCAAGAGGCGAACATCCTGATAGTTGTACGAAAGTCGACGAAGTTGCGGCGAGACGTGAAGGAGACACGTTCTTCGTCACCATCACTACATCCAGACCTGCTGACGCAATGTGTGCACAGGTAATGACACCATTTGAGGAAGTTGTCGCGCTGGACGTGGTCGGACTGAAAGCAGGCGTTTACACAGTAGATGTCAACGGTGTGAGGGATACGTTCGAACTACAGATGGATAATATTTTTGAAAAATGATAGCTGATTGGAAATAAACGGTTAATTGCTTATAGCGTTCCTCTGTATCCTCCGCGGTTATTTTTCTTGACAGAAAATACAGGATCACAATCGGGAGACCGATCAGCATACCTGAGTAGCTACTCAATTTCAAACTCTACATCTCTATTTTTTTAAACCGCAAAGTTCGCAAAGTAATGAAAAAAACATCTGATTAAACTCCCCGCCTACCTTTCCGCCGCACTAGACACCTCCACTCATTCCCAATCAACTCCTCCCGCCCTGCCATCCTCAACCCTTCACGTACCAACCCGTGATTCCGCTCATCCCTGTACTGCATCAGCGCCCGCTGTATCTTCTTCTCCCGCCCCTTTGCCACATGCACCCCCTCCATGGTAAAAGGGTCAAGCCCGGTATAATACATGCACGTAGAAGCCGTCATGGGCGTGGGCGTGAAGTCCTGTACCTGCTCGGTGTACAGGTCATTGTCCCTGATATACTCGGCAAGTTCCACCATGTCTCTAACAGTGCATCCGGGATGGCTGGACATGAAATAAGGTATCAGGTATTGTTTCTTGCCAAGTTCCTTATTCACAGCTTCGAACTTCCCCTTGAACTCTTCGAACACCTCCCTCGGAGGCTTGTGCATCACATCAGTAACATGCGAGGTCACATGTTCGGGTGCCACCTTGAGCTGCCCGCTGACATGGTGCTCACACAATTCATGAAAATAACCAGAAGAATCAGCCAGCACCAGGTCATACCGTATCCCTGACCCAATGAACACTTTCCTCACGCCTCGAATATCGCGCAGGCGGCGCAGGAGTTTGACCTGCTGCTCATGGCTGGTGTCAAGGCTCTTGCATACGGGCTGGGTGCATATCTTATCGGCACATGCCCCATTTGTTTCCCACATCGTACAGCTCATGCCATACATATTGGCAGTGGGCCCACCCACATCATGCACGATGCCCTTAAAATCGGGCATCTGTGTCATTCGTTCCACCTCACGCACCATCGAATCAATGCTCCGGCTCTGAATAATGCGCCCCTGGTGGTGGGTCAGTGCGCAAAAGGAACAGGATGCGAAGCATCCCCTATGACTTACTATCGAGAATTTGACAGGAGCAAGGGCTGGTATGGGTTTTTTGTAGGACGGATGCGCCAGTCTGGTAAAAGGCAGTTCATACACATGGTCAAGCTCCTGTGTGGACAACGGCATAGCAGGACTGTTCTGGATGACTACGGTCTTGGGATGCTGCTGCACCACAGGTCTGCCCCGGATGGGGTCCTGGTCCTGGTAATGGAGTACGAACGCTTTAGCATACACTCTCTTGTCCTGCGAAACCTCCACGAAGGACGGCAGTTCAACATACCCCTCATGTTCCATCGTGCGCCATTTCTTCAATTCCAATTTAATGACCGTGCCCGCGATATCGGTGAGGTCTCGTATTTCCTCACCATCAGCCAGCCTGCACGCGATTTCAACCACCTGCCGCTCCCCCATGCCGAACACCAGCATATCTGCCGGCGCATCGGCCAGGATGGACTGCCGTACTGAATCCGACCAGTAGTCATAATGGGCGAACCGCCGCAGGCTGGCCTCAATGCCGCCCAGCACTACGGGAGTATCGGGAAAAAGGGCATGCAGCTTATCGGCATATACGATTGCGGCGCGGTTGGGTCGTAGCCCCCCGGTGCCGCCAGGGGAATATACGTCATCGTGGCGTTTTTTCAGGTTGGCAGTGTAGTTGTTGACCATGGAATCAACATTGCCTGAAGTCACACCAAAGAACAGCCGGGGTTTGCCAAGTTTCCTGAAATCCTTATCGTACTTCCAGTCAGGCTGGGCGATGACGCCCACTTTGTAGCCTGCATCCCACAGTACCCGGCCCACCAGGGCAGTGCCGAAGGAAGGGTGGTCCACATAGGCATCCCCTGTCACCAGGATGATGTCGAATTCCTGAAATCCAAGGGTTTTTGCTTCATCCAGAGAGAGGGGCATGAAGGTGGGTTGGTTGTTCATATATGGGTCACGATATTGTATCTGAATAGTAATTGGGTTTAAATGATATTCAGTGCTGGTCAGATTGACATCCTCCCCGCTCTAAAGCGAGGAATCCTTCCTGATTCATCGATCCGACTTGTGCCGGCATCTCCAACAGGC
>QBUV01000112.1 GCA_013572355.1 Candidatus Methanogaster sp. | reverse complement strand
ACCTTATTATATCGTCACCGACAAAGATACCTGTAACCGATGAGAATAGTCCTCGGTTAATCATACTTGCACGATCTCAAAGGTTTCTGAGGCAGAACCCAGGCGCGGTTCGAGGGGAACATCAGAGGTCAATCATCAATCATATTCACACAGACTGCAGAAAGATGCAATAAACCGTAACACGCGGTAGAACACGTTACTTTGAGGATGCATTGATGTGAGTGGGTTAATCCTGAGACTATTTTTGTAGAGGTGAATTATATGCAAGATTCTGATACAACGAAATACGTCATTCAAGCTACAATATCAACAGACGGGCTCATTGAACGACCTGATGTAGTCGGAGCGATCTTCGGACAGACCGAGGGGTTGCTGGGCAGCGATCTTGACCTGCGCGATCTCCAGAAGACCGGGCGGATCGGTAGGATCGATGTGGACATCAGTTCCAAAGGCGGCAAGTCGAGTGGAACGATCACCATCCCATCAAGCCTCGATCGCGTCGAGACTGCGATTCTGGCGGCATCGCTCGAGACCATCGACCGTGTAGGTCCATGTACTGCACACATCTTGCTTGAGAAGATGATAGATGTGCGCGCTGCAAAGAGAAGGCACATCATCGACCGGGCGAGGTACGTCCTGACAGAGATGTTTAACCAGACAGTCCCTGAAAGCCAGGAGATTGCTGATGAGGTCAAGAAATCGGTGAGGATTGATGAGATCACTGCTTATGGCAAAGATAATCTTCCTGCAGGTCCGCATGTAGCGGACTCCGATACAATCATCCTTGTCGAGGGGCGGGCAGATGTTCTCAACCTGCTGAGATACGGGATCAAGAATGCGGTCGCTGTCGGCGGGACGAGCATTCCGGATTCGATCATCCCACTGTGCAAGGAGAAGACTGTCACAGCGTTCACAGACGGAGATCGCGGCGGAGAACTGATCATCAAGGGATTGCTCCAGATGGCGGACATCGATTTTGTGGCGCGTGCTCCTGATGGCAAGGGCGTTGAGGAACTCGTCCAGAAGGAGATCGTGACAGCGCTGCGCCAGAAGGAGCCGGTCGATCAGGCGGTCATCAGTTATGCGCAGGAAGCCGAACCAAAGAGGAAGATACACGATCGCGGTACGAAGATACACAAGAAAGCCGTTTCGAAGCCTCATAAGGTCGATAAACCAGAGAACGGTTCCGAATTCGCGACACATGTAAAGGAACTTTCCGATACCATGGGTGCACGGCTGCTCGACGGCGACACCAACGTCATCAAGGAGGTGCCTGTGCGGGATCTGGCGGATTCGCTGAAAGGTTGCACCGATAAAATCGAGAGCGTAGTCTTCGATGGTGTGATCACCCAGCGGATACTGGATATCGCTGCTGAAAAAGGCGTGAAGAACTTAGTCGGGGCTGAGATGGGCCGCATCACCAAGCACCCCACATCAGTCAGCGTTATGGCAATATCCAGCACATAATCATCGTAAACATGCCGCAGGAAAGTTCTCCCGCGGTTTTGCGACCAGGCACAATGTCAAGCAATTGGATCACGTCGACCGAAACCCCGGAAGACGGTCGGTCCAATCCTCTTTTTCTCTGCGTACTCTCGAACACTGATACGTGCCGGATCCCGAATATCTCGGCTGCGGGCGCAACCACCGAACTGAATGATTACACGCCGGCAGGCGATGCCGAGATCGTGGTATATGGCAGCACCCGTAGCGTTCCGGAACTGCCGATGAAACCGGACGGTGCGCCAACGCCTGCTGTTATGACCCGCGCTGCGCTGCAACTGACCGGCATCCCGTACTTCTTCGTAAACGCAGGACTCCGGATCGTGCCGGATGTTCCGGCAATCGATCTTGGCGCTCTGCCCGGGCGTGATATCAGGTACGGAGCCGCTGTGCCTCATGCGGGTGCGATCCATGAGAGCGCCACACAGATCGGCATGCAACTCGGGAAACTATCAGACTTTACGATCATAGGCGAAAGCATCCCAGGCGGCACGACCACTGCTCTTGGCATTCTCACAGCACTCGGGTACGATTACGGCGTCAGCAGCAGTTACATGGAAAATCCCCTCGATATCAAACGTGCGGTTGTGCGGCAGGGCATCGATGCA
Source organism: Candidatus Methanogaster sp. (assembly GCA_013572355.1). Taxonomy (GTDB): domain Archaea; phylum Halobacteriota; class Methanosarcinia; order Methanosarcinales; family Methanogasteraceae; genus Methanogaster_A. Next base: position 17,465 of record QBUV01000112.1, on the reverse strand, counting down.
TCAGGGCTCACCACAGATGAGGCGCGTGCTGATCCGCTGCGTGCCATCGCAGCCATCGGTGATCCGATGATGCCTGCTGTTGCAGGGCTGATCCGTGGCATGGCGTCGTCTGACATGAGCATCGTTCTTGCAGGCGGTACCCAGATGATCGCTGTATTTACGATACTTACGCATCTCGGCATCGATACCAGCAGAATCTCGATTGCGACCACGAAGTACGTGTCTCAGGACCCTTCGATCGACTTTGATGCGGTGATCAGCGATCTCGGATGCCCTATCCATGTTGTCGATCCCGGATTTGCTGGTTCGCGTATGGCGGGATTGCGTAAATACGAGGCAGGCGAGGTCAAGGAAGGGGTCGGTGCAGGCGGTGTCATGTATGCGGCGGGACTGCTTGGCGTCACTCAGAGAGAGATGCTTGGCGCGGTCGAGGCGGTGTACGGGGAGTTGATGGGTGGGGATTGAGGGTTTGCTGTTGTGAATAACTGCGAGTTCTCATACCCTCGAAACCTCTTCGGCGTAGCCATATCTCTTATATTTACATTGTGTGCAGAGAGAGTCGCATGATCTACAGAAATGGGGGCACATCACCCATCAATCTCCTCGATGTGCCTCTTCACAACACCCTCGATCTCCCTTATGCTCTCAAGAACCGTGATCTCCTGCATCCGTTTCAGCCGATCAGCGTTCTCGATGTCCACATCCCGCATGTACAGGGTCATCTCCTTCCCATCCGGCAGTATCGTCGTAACAGCGCCCTCGTACTGGTCAGCAGGGTATATGTAGATCGGTATTTTCGCTTTTGCTGCCTGAGCTACGCCGTTTGTCAGCAGCGAGTCTGCAATCCCGTGCGCAATCTTTGCCGCGGTGTTCGCACTCATCGGACAGACCAGAAAGAGATCGAACTTGCCCATCTGGAGCTGCCCTGCAATAAACGGCGAGTTTGCGCCGTGCTCGACACTCACTTTCGGGAATAGCTCTTTCAGCCCCTTCCAGAGGTTGTACCACTTCATCACGAGTTCGCCGTTTTTGGAGAGATACACCTTGATATCCAGATCATAACGCTCCGAGAGGTCATTCATGATTCCAAAAGTCTCTTCGATCTGATCGCCGCATCCTGTGATCCCCCATGCTATTCTAAGCATCCGTGTCACCCTCCGGTTCCGGAATCATCCCCGCAACCGAGATTAGGCGGTCGATTGTCCGGTGCATACTCTTGATGCCGTCCGCATCCGCGCTGACGCCTTCTGCGCCCTTATCCCTTGACCAGAATGTGCCTCCGAGATTCGCACCAAACGAGCCGCCGCCGACAGGTATCATCTCGCTGATCACGTAGAAATCGAGAATCGACCTGATCGCAAGTTCCTGCCCTCCGATCCGGTCCCCACCCACAGCCGCGGCTGCTCCGACTTTGTTTCGAAGCGCAGCCGGATCTTTTGCAACAAGCGCACGGAACCGATCGAGCATCGTCTTTGTCTGCCCGCTCAAGGTCCCCTGGTAGACCGGCGTTCCTATAAGCACGGCATCAGCCAGGGAGAATTTCTCGTATATCTCCTCCATGCCGTCCTTCTGGATGCAGCCCTCACGCTTCCTGACGCAGAAGTCGCAGTGGTTGCAGAAGCCGATCGTTCTCTTGTGAAGTGTTATGTACTCGGTTTGTGCTGCGTGTTTCTGGCTGGCATAATCGAGCGCGTCACGCACCACGTAATCGGTGGATGCGAGTCGCGGGCTTCCTGATATGCCGAGCAGGTTTATGGTTCTCATATATTCCACCTCTTATATCCTAAATACCTTTTAATCTTCATTGTTCCGACTAAAATCTCCCTGGATCAGTCCCGATATCAACGATAGCAGGTTTCTTCACACCCATCGCTTTTTCAAGAGCACCCCTCAACTCTCCCGGCTCTTTCACCCTGAATCCAGCGCCCCCACAGGAGATCGCATACTCTGAGAAATCCGGATTGTTAAGTTCGGTAGCAAACTTCGGATATCCCTCTATCATCTGCTCCATACTTATCATCGCAAGCTCCCTGTTGTTCAGGATTATCACGGTGATATCCAGATTATTCCTTACAGCGGTCAGGAAATCGCCCATCACCTGAGCAAAACCACCGTCTCCAGTGATGCAGACGACCTGCCTATCAGGAGAAGCCAGCTTGGCTGCAATTGCAGCAGGGAGGCCAAACCCCATCGTTGCGAGATACCCGGACATCAGAAGCGTCTGCCGTTCCATCAGAAAATTTCTTCCAAACCAGAAGCCGTTGTCCCCAACATCGATTGCTATGATGGCATCCGGATCTATAACTTCTCGCAGCACCTTGAAGATGAACGGAGCACGTAGTGGCGCCACCCTCGGGTCCGCCTCGTTCTCAAGCTGGGCATGCCATTCTCTCTTCTCGATTCTGACATCCTCTGATACAGTTTCAGCATCTCGTCCTCCTACCCTATCCAGTAATTGTTCGATCACAACCCCGCAATCTCCCAGAATGGCGATTTCTATCGGAAAACCTTTCGCAAGATTCATCGGGTCAATGTCCACCTGAACCGTCCTTTTCCTCGGGATATTTGTCTTCTCGGAAAAAGATGAACCGAAGACCAGTAGTAAGTCGGAATCATCAACACATCTTCGTGCCATCGGGGTTCCCACATCGCCAAGGACGCCGAGAGAAAGATCAGAGTCCGCAGGAACAATACCTTTTGCACGAAAAGTCGTTATTATAGGAGCTTTTATTCTTTCGGAGAGTTTAATCAAATTATCTCGCTGATCCTTTGCACCCCAGCCAGCGATTATCACAGGACGCTCTGCATGTTCTATCAGGCCCACCGCTCTCTCGATCAGTCCGGTATTCGATATCCTGAAATCCGGAACCCGTCCTTCCATCGGTTCTATATCTGCTTCAAGCGGTTCTTTCTGGATGTCGTTTGGAATTGCGAGGTGAGAAACGCCCCGTTCCACCAGAGCATGCCTCAACGCCAGTGTCACAAGTTCAATGGTCTGTTCCTTTGAGTTTATCGTCTTATTGAAGACACAGAAGGAATTGAAGAGCGCGTCCTGATCGATCTCCTGAAAGCTCCCCGGTCCCACATACTGGAGCTTGACCTGACCAGTGATTGCTAAAACCGGAGCACGATCCATCTTCGCATCATAAAGACCTGTGATCAGGTTGGTTGCGCCAGGTCCTGCTATCGTCAAGCAGACGCCCACCTTCCCGGTCAGCTTGGCGTATGCAGATGCCATGAGCGCTGCCGCTTCCTCATGCCGCACCTTGACAAACGTCATCCCCTCCTGCCTGCGTATAGCATCCACCAGGCCAAGGCAGGTAGTACCTGGAAGTCCGAAGATATATTCCACGCCCCATGAAGAGAGCCCGGCAACTATCACATCAGAGACCGTTCTATCAGTCATGACTTTTAACTGATGCTTTTGCGTTATTAAAGCTTTTGTGAAATTTACATGTGTTTGTTTGAAGCCCACCCGCTCATAAAACCGCTGCGCATCAACCCATCTTTTTCTCGTCGTAACTTCAATGGAGACGCAGCCCCGCTTCTCTGCCTCCTCTTCGAGTCTTGATACGAGTTCTGCGCCGATACCTTTGCTGCGAACTGTTTCATGCACGACCAACTCCTGAATCTCCCCTGCCAGTCCGACATGATGGAGCTGGGGTTCGATATGGAGACTTCCGAAACCAACAATATCCCCATCGCGCCCACCATCGCACTCTGCAACATAGTATAGCACGCTTTCAGAATGGATATTCCTAACGAAGACCTCGTGAAATGCCTCCCGGTCGAGCGGATATCCCATCAGTGCTGTGATCAGGTCATAAACTGATCTTTCGTCGGACTTAAAAGCCTGTCGAATGTGAATCATGCTTCGATATTCTTCCGGGGTTCGCCTCAAACGCGATTCTTTGCGTTCAGGTGCAACAGTTGCGATGTGTCTCGCTGTGGTGCCCGGGGGTTCTCCTACGGCGCAGGCGGCGTAAAGACCCGTGCTTCGAGTTCCCGATCAAGCATGAGGAGTCCGTTGCCATCCCCTCCGACGATCTTTAACTTGGCGATGATATCGTTGTCATTCCCTTCCTCCTCGATCTGTTCGGTTATGAACCACTGGAGGAAGATGTTTGTGGCGTGATCCTTCTCCGCAATCGCCAGGTCCACGAGATCGTTGATGCAGCCTGTGATGAACCGCTCGTGCGTAAGGGTCTTCTCAAACATATCAAGAGGCGACTCAAACTCGGTTAGTGGCTCTTTTATCGCAGCAAGCAACACCTGCCCGCCCTGGTCATTGATGTAATCGTAGATCTTCATTGCGTGCGCCATCTCTTCTTGATACTGGACCATGAACCAGTTGGCAAAGCCTTTCAGCCCGGTGCACGTGCTGTAGGCAGACATCGACATGTAGAGATACGCTGAATAGATCTCGTTGTTGACCTGTTCATTCAGGCGTTCCATCATCGTTTCGCTTAACATTATTTTCCCCTATATCAATTCTATCAATAGTATTATTTATCAAGCATCTTTCTGGCGATCTCCGCACCGTACTCCCGGCATTCATCCAGCGCGGGGCCTGATGGTTTTCCGAGGATCCGCAGAACATCCATCTGTTCCATGTCGCAGTCTTTTAGCACACGCTTGAGCGTCTTTGGAGCTTCTCCACTGTGTCCATAAGCTCCGAAGGTTGCGCAGACCAATCCCCCTATATCGACATCTTTCAGCATCTCTGTAAGTGTTACTATCGCAGGAATCGGCTTTCGGTTGTATGTGGGTGAGCCTATCGCAACACCCTCGGCACCTGTGATCTCTGCAACGATCTCTTCCTTTGATATGTCTGCAACATTTAAGAGAACAGTATCAACGCCTTCGTCCCGTGCTCCGATCTCAATTCCTTCTGCAACAGCTTTGGTATTGTTCGTCCCTGTCCCGTAGACGATTACAAGTTTTGGTTTTGGGTCTGCCATGGTTTTGTACCTCTTGCCTCCGTCGCTCCTAAAAAAATTAGAGATGCCCCACACCTACGTTATGGAGCATCTGGAGAGTATCTTCGACGCAACCGCTGGCGCATCTTCGAGTGGAAAGTCATCGGTGTTGAGCGTCTCAGCGAGTTCATCGAAATGCGTCTCTTTGCCGCCGACCCTGCATGCCATCTTAGTTCCCGGCGGGAAGAGGTTCTTTAACTCGTTCTTGTTCTTCACAGGGAACTTGACCGCCGCGTCTTTCATCATCTCAACGATCTCGATCTTGAGTTCCTCAATCTCGCCAATTGCACCCTGCGTTGGCGCGTCGTGTGCAAGTTTATGTTCTTCAGCCATTTTGATCACCTTGCTGGTACTCAATTATCTGATCTGTAATAAGCGTTTTGGTGGCTTATTTACACATCGTAATCGATATCGAATGGCTGTTTTGCGAATATCGTCTTAAATCCATCAATTCTTGACGATATTCGAACGATAAGTTTTTAAAGTCGTATTGTAAATGGGGATAAAGCGCGCTTAAAGTGCACTGATTTGCACGCATCAGGATGTTTGACCGCTGATGCCAGTGGATTCCTTAAATATCCTGTAAACACAAAACGGAGGTGTTGTAATTGGCTAAACTGGCTGTAATCTACGGAACCGGAACCGGTCACACCGGAGAGATGGCAGAACAGATAGATGACGGGGCAAGGTCCGAGGGTATTGAGACTGAAGTGATACTGCTCGGTAACGTGACTGAGGATGTGCCCGGCGGCGGGCGCATAACGAGTGTGGATGACGCGCTCGCGATCATGGACTCGGCGGATGCCGTTGCGATCGGCTCATCAACTTATGAGATGAAACCGGTCGTCTTTGTGGCGCAATTACTGGAAAAGGCTGGAAGCCTTGATCTGTCTGGCAAGGTCGGGACAGCATTCGGACCTTACGCAACCCGCCCCAAAGCTGTCGGGATCGTAATCGATGCCATGAAGAGCTGGGGCATGGATGTCTTGGAACCCGGGTTGCAGGTATCAGGTGCAATAACCGGCAAGATAAAACAGGAGTCCAGGGAACTTGGCGAGAGCATCGCAAGAGCACTTTCCGAAAAGATTTAGGAGGTGAGTAAGATGGATATGATCACAGATGATGTAAAGAAGGTTCTTGAAAAGATCGGATGGGGCTCGGTTGCCACAGCATCAAAAGATGGCGTGCCGAACGTCTCACCAAAAGGCAGCTTCAAGATCGTTGATGAGCAGACGATCCAGTTTGCGGATATCTTCTCAGAACACACCCGAAAGAACCTCATGGAGAACCCGAAGGTAGCAATCGACATCGTGGACGCAGAGACCGCATCAGGATATCAGCTCAAGGGAACCGCTACACTTGCCGATAGCGGACCTGCCTATGATGCGGCAAAGGAAGAACTTGCCGGAATGGGGTTTCCAGCGCCGAAGAACCTTGTCACTGTTGCGGTTACCGGGGTATACAGCGTGAAGCCAGGAGGCAGTTAGGATCATGGAAAAGACGCTTGAAAACCTGACAAAAGCCTTCATCGGCGAGAGCCAGGCACGGAATCGGTACACGTTCTATGCGAAGGTTGCAAAGAAGGAGGGCTTTGAGCAGATCTCAGATATCTTCCTTCTGACCGCGGAGAACGAACGGGAACATGCGAAGTGGCTCTTCAGGATGATCGATGAACTGCGGCAGAAGATTCCCGGAAAACCTGATGAGATCGTCGTGGAAGCCGCAGCCCCGCTAACTCTCGGCACAACCGCTGAGAACCTCGCCGCAGCGATCGCTGGCGAGAATTACGAGACTACGACGATGTATCCTGAGTTTGCAGACGTTGCAGAGAGCGAAGGACTGGACGGGATTGCCAGCAGACTTCGATCGATAGCGGTTGCAGAGTCGCATCACGAAGGGCGGTACAGGAAACTGCTTGCAACGCTCGATGCGGCTACGGTCTTTACGAAGGATACGAAGGTCATCTGGGTCTGCAGGAAGTGCGGGTATGTGCACGAGGGCGAGGAACCACTTGCTCAGTGTCCATCGTGCGATCATCCGAGAGAGTACTTCGAGATTAAGTGCGAAGAATACTAAATAGGAGGTACATAATGACCGTTAAAGGAGAAGTTTACGAATGTGAGATATGTGGGAACGTTGTTGAGGTAATAGAGGCAGGAAGCGGAGAGCTCGTCTGCTGTGGCGTTCCGATGGAGCTAGTTTCATGACGAACTACAGATGCAAGATGTGCGGATACCTGTACCGCCCGGAGAGGGGCGACCCTGCGAGCGGAATCGAACCCGGAACAGAGTTCGAGAACCTGCCAGACGACTGGAAGTGTCCGTCATGTGGCGTCGGGAAGGAGTTTTTCAAACCTGTGGAATAAACGAGAAGGAGGTATAAAATGGTTGAAGAAGTGATTGATGAGCAGTTCCTGCGAGTAAACAGAGCAGCGAACCTGATGAACCTGACTGAACTTGAGAAGAAGCACCTGCCGCATATCAGCATTCCTGTGAAGGTTGCGGCACGGGAGCCGTTTAATATTGAGGTTGAGGTCGGCGGGATGCTCAAGCATCCGAATGAGCCGGGACATCACATACAGTGGATCGAGCTGTATACCGAGGACATATTCCTGGCACGAACAGACTTAACCCCGCAACTAACCGAGCCAAAGACCGTGTTCACGATCAGGCTCGACAACGTGGGCTCTGTCAAACTGCGTGCGGTCTCGCGCTGCAACCTGCATGGGCTCTGGGAAGTTGCCGGAACCGTTTCGGTTCTGCCACCGGGAACATCGATTGTACACGACAACAAGGTTGCATGTCTAACATGCGGGCAGATGACGTTTGTCGAAGGCGACAACCCTGAAACCTGCTGGTTCTGCGGCGAGCACGAGGCAGAGAACTTTTCGGGCTGCTGAAGAGGTAGAGGTCAGGAGTTAATGACATGACCAGCTGGAAATGCTCAAACTGCGGATATACACTGGAAGCGGATGCGCCGCCGGAACAGTGTCCATCGTGCGGCGAAAGATGTGATTTCATCGATGTTAGCTGCTACATTCCGGAATGCGACACCACCACCAGCGGCGGGGTCGATGAGAGGCTGTAAGAGACTGAAGAAAATAGGAGGTATGTAATATGGGAAAACAAATTGTAGAGAACATAAGCAAGAAGATCGGGTTCACTCCCGATATCATGAAGACGATTGGAGAGATCGACCCGTCATTCCTCAGGATGTACCAAAAGTGCGATGAAGGTATACTGAAGGACGGCGCGCTCTCAGTGAAAGTGAAGACCTTGATGGCGCTCGCCTCAGTTGCAGCGCAGCGATGTGAGCCCTGTGTGGAATCGCAGATGCGAAACGCAATCAACAACGGAGCAACGAAGGAAGAGATCGTGGAGACGCTCGAAGTCGTATTCATGACTTCCGGTGCGCCCGGTGTTGCGATGTTTAGGAATGCGTTGAAACAACTGAAAGACTGAACAGGGAGATGTGATGGGTATGGAAAAAGAGACCATAGCAGAACAGGCACAGGCACGCCCGATGCTTCATCTGGGCGAGCCTGCGCCTGACTTTGAGGCGGTGACCACTCACGGACCGATAAAACTCTCTGATTATAAGGGAGGGTGGGTCATCCTCTTCTCGCATCCGGCGGACTTCACGCCGGTCTGCACAACAGAGTTCATGGGCTTCGCAAGGATGAATCCTGAACTTGAGAAGCGCGGTGTAAAGCTGATCGGCTTGAGTGTTGACAGCGTCCACTCGCATATCGCGTGGGTGCGAAACATCAAGGAGAAGATGGGTGTTGAGATCCCGTTTCCTGTGATCGCGGACCTCAGTATGAATGTCGGGACGCTGTACGGGATGATCCACCCGGGACAGAGTGCGACCGCTGCTGTGCGATGCGTCTTTGTGATCGATCCTGACCAGATCCTGCGGGCGATGATCTACTATCCGCTCTCGACAGGACGGAATATGGATGAGATCCTGCGGCTCGTCGACGCCCTGCAGGCGGCAGACAAGTACGGGATCGCAACGCCTGCCGACTGGAGGCCTGGAGATCAGGCGATTGTGCCGCCGCCTGCAACAACGGAAGAGGCAGAGAAGCGGCTCGGTGAGGGATACGACTGCAAGGACTGGTATTTCTGTAAGAAAACGATCTAAAAGGAGGTGAGATTTTATGGCTGAATATAGATGTACAAACTGCGGATACGTTACCGACGCTGATGCGGCGCCGGAGGAGTGTCCGGTCTGCAAGCACAAGGATTCTTTTGAGGAGATTAAGGACTGATCAAGCATGCTCGAAATAGAGAACCTGAACCTCGAGGTTGATGGGCGACCCGTACTCAAAGGTCTCGACCTCATAATCGAGAAGGGCGAGTGTCATGTCCTGTTAGGTCCGAACGGATCCGGAAAGACGTCGCTTCTGCTCGGTATACTCGGGTTTCCGAGATACCGGGTGACCGGCGGCAGGATCGTCTTCAATGGCGAAGACATCACCAATCTAACGACCGCTGAGCGCGTGAAACTCGGGATCGGGATCGCATTCCAGAACCCGCCGGTCATACGCGGCATCAGGCTCGGGGAGATGGTAAACCTCTGCCGTGGCGATAAATCAGGAGATATCTCCGATGAGACCCGAATTCTTGCGAAAGAACTGCATTTCACAGAGGAATTCCTTGAGCGGGATGTGAACGCGGGTTTCTCGGGTGGCGAGATCAAACGGTCCGAGATACTGCAACTGATGGCGCAGAACCCGGATTTTGTGATGCTGGATGAGCCTGATTCTGGCGTTGACATCGAGAACATGGAGTTAGTCGGCGGGATGATCAGCAAACTCCTGCACAGGCGGGAGCGTCCGAGCAGGCGAACCGCGTCCGGGCTTATCATCACGCATCTTGCAACGATCACCGACTACGTGGATGTGGACTGGGCGCATGTGATGCTCGGCGGCAGGATCGGGTGCTCGGGAAATCCGGATCAGATCATCAGGCAGGTAACAGAAGGAGGCTACGAGAAATGCATAAAAGAGTGCCAGATGTCGTGAATGCCGTGAAACCCGAAGATTACACGATGGAGGCGGAGGAACGCGGTCCGGAAGACTTGTCCGAGGTAGAAAGCGAATACAAAAAGTCCCTCCTTGGAGTCGGGTATGATCCGGACGGAGAAGAGCGATCAGGATCGTTCCTGCAACTTGATCACTCGGTTCTCTGTTCAACTGCCGTGCAGGAAGGGATCGAGGTTCTGGACAGCAGCGAGGCGCTTAAGAAGTACTCGTGGCTATCAGATTATTTCTGGCGTGCGGTTCCTGCTGACAAGGACATCTACACAAAAGAGGTGGCAGCGAAGCAGACCGGCGGCTACTTTGTGAGGGCTGCCCCAGGCGTCAAATCCATATTCCCGCTGCAAGCGTGCCTATTCATCGGAAAGGAGCGGCTTTCGCAGAACGTGCACAACATCGTGATCGTCGAAGAAGGCGCAGAACTCCACATCATCACCGGCTGCTCGACTGCGCAGGATGTGCGCTCTGCCATGCATCTCGGCGTATCCGAGTTCTATGTGAAGAAGGGCGCAACGCTCACATACACGATGATTCACAACTGGGCGCCCGAAGTGGTGGTGCGGCCGAGAAGCGGCATCATCGTTGATGAGGGCGGTACTTATATTAACAATTATATTTTGATGAAACCGGTCAAGGACGTGCAGATGTATCCGGTTACATACTGCGGCAAGAATGCGAGAACGATGACCCAGACGATCATCCACGCATCACAGGATTCAAAGATCGATATTGGTTCAAAAGTGGTGCTGGAGGGAGAGAACAGCCGCGCAGAACTCATATCCAGGTCGATTGCGACGGATCAGGCGGATGTCACCGCAAGGGGTTCGATCGTAGGCTCGGCACCCGGAGTGAAAGGGCATCTTGAGTGCATCGGGCTAATGCTTTCCAATACGGCACGGATATACTCGGTTCCTGAACTTGAGGCGACTGTAGAGGACGCCCAACTCTCACACGAGGCAGCGGTCGGGCGGATATCAGAAGAGGCGATCGCATACCTGACAGCGAGGGGTCTCTCGGAAGATGAGGCTGCTGGTGCGATCGTTCGCGGGTTCTTAAATGTAGATATCAAGGGACTGCCGCCAGCGCTTGGCGCTGAGGTGAGAAAGATGATCAGGATGAGCGCGGACGCTCTATGAGTTGATAGTGAATAAGAAAAATGAACCGAAAGGCACTGCATCTGATCAGCTACGGGCTCTACGTGGTCACATCGACAGATGGCAAAGCCTTAAACGGTCAGATCGTAAATACGGTGATGCAGGTAGCATCCAGACCGCCTACGGTTGCGGTTGCCATAAACAAGGAGAACCTGACCTGCGAATACATCAAAAAGAGTCGTGTCTTTGCGGCATCTGTTCTTGGGACGGACACGCCCATGGAAGTGATCGGCAGGTTCGGTTTCAGGTCAGGCAGGGACATCGATAAGTTCGAGGGGGTCAGGTATCGGACCGGAACCACCGGTGCACCGGTCGTGCTCGATCACACCCTTGCTTATGTCGAGGTTGAGGTTTTACAGGATGTGGATGTGGGCACGCACATCCTCTTCATCGGCGAGGTTGTCGATGCGGATATTCTCAGAGAGGGTGAGCCGATGACTTATGAGTACTACCATCAGGTAAAAGGTGGAAAGACGCCTGATAAAGCTACGGTTTATATCGGAGATGAAGATTGACCGGAGAGATGATATCATGAACAAAGTAGAGATAAAAGACGGCGTGTACTGGGTTGGTGCGATCGACTGGAACTTGCGGGATTTTCATGGATATGCCACACCAGGAGGTACGACATACAACGCATACATCGTCAAAGACTCAAAAACTGCGCTTGTCGATACCGTGAAAGCCGGATTCTTTGACGAACTGCAAAGTCGTGTAGAAGTGATAACAGACCTGGGTGACATCGATTATGTGATCGTGAACCATGTCGAGCCGGATCACACAGGATCACTTCCCCGCGTGATGGAGGTCGCTCCTGATGCGACCGTGATCGCAACTGAGAAAGGCGCGGAAGAACTGCCGATGTACTATGACTGCGACGAGTGGAAGATAAAGACTGTTAAGACCGGAGATACGATCTCACTTGGGACGAAGACGCTCTCGTTCATAGAAACCCCGATGCTCCACTGGCCCGACAACATGGTCACGTACATCCCTGAGGATCACCTGCTCCTGTCAAACGACGCGTTCGGACAGCACATCGCAAGCAGCAAGCGGTACGCAGACGAGGTTTCCGGGATACTTGAAGAGGCTGCCACATACTATGCCAACATCCTGATGCCGTTCTCGCGGCTCATCGCAAAGACCCTGCAGAAGATCGGTGAGATGGAAATCGAGATCGATATGATTGCGCCGAGCCACGGCATGATCTGGCGCGATTCCGGTGTCGGTGACATTCTTGACGCGTATCGCGGCTGGAGTTCGGGCAAGTCAAACGATACCGCGATCGTGGTCTACGCCACCATGTGGGGCAGCACCGAGAAGATGGTTGCTGCGATCGAACAGGGCATAATCGATGCCGGGTTCGAGGTCAAGGTGTACCACCTCGGGAAATCGGACTGGAGCAAGATTGTACGCGAGATTCTGGAGGCTAAGATCATACTTGTCGGCTCTCCCACCATCAACAACGGGATGTTTCCGAGCGTCGGGGGATTCCTGACGTATCTCAGAGGACTTCGACCAAAGGGCAAGGTCGGTTCCGCTTTCGGATCGTACGGCTGGGCAGGAGGCGCGGTCAAAGCGATTACGGGCGAGCTTGAAAAGGCAGGTGTTGCGGTTGTCGAGCCCCTATCGGTTAAATTTGTGCCGGGAGCGGACGATCTTGCTGCGTGCGCAGAGCTTGCCGGGAAGGTTGTTGATGCGGCAGAGATGCAGGAACGATGATCGGAATCACCCGCAACTGTCCTTTAACTTCTCCAGGATTACAGCCGGACAGACCCTCTGCACACCCTCCAGCCGCCCGATCTTCTCCGCGATGAACTTTCCGAGTTCCCTCCCGTCCTTAAGCCAGACCTCGGTCATGATCATGTGATCCCCGGTTGACGTTGCAACGAATTTGACCTCAGGAAACTCTGTCATTTTGATTGCAACGTCGAGAAAATGCGTGGGCTCGACATCGAGACCGACAAACGAGACCGAGTTGTATCCGAGTTTCGCTGGATCGACAACCACGGTGTAGCGCTTTATAACATCTCCATCCTCAAGCGCCTTGACGCGCTTTCGTATCGTGGATTCGCTGACACCGAGTTTTTCCGCAATCTCAGTCAGCGGTGTGCGAGCATTCTCACGAAGTATCTCCAGTATCGACATGTCTTTTTTGTCAATCATTCTATAGGTCACCATACTGATTTTCGTATTTCTCTTAACATTATGGGCGATTTCCGCACCACAACGTTATATATTTCGCAATACACATAACTACAACGGTAAACCATTAAAAGGTTTATACATTTAGGTGGTACACATGACCGAAGAATGGAACGATAAAAAAGAATCATTCAAAGTGCTGGATGGCAGGGGGCTTGCCGGAAATTTCCTGTCTACGATTCTGGAAAAAGCCAAAAAGGTGAGCGCTGGCGATGGAATCTGCGTGGTCCAGAGTTTTGAGCCGATCCCGCTCTATTCCACTCTGGAAGAGATCGGTTTCGAGCACCTGACCGAGAAGATCTCGGACAACGAATACCGGGCGTATTTTTACCGGACAGAAGAGAAAGAGACCGCCACTGGTATGGAAACGCCACTACACCCGGCAGCTCTCGCCAATCTCGGTAAAATCGACAAAACACTTGGCAAGACCGCGTCGCAGTTCTGGCAACTTGTCTGGAAGAAGGAAGATCCTGCCATAGACCAGAAGACCAAATATCTTCTCTCGCTTGCGAATGCTGTTGGCGCAGGGCGTCTTCGCCAGGCAACGCGGGAACTGGTGAAGGCATACTCTGCCGGGGTCACGGTCCCGGAACTGGATGAACTCTTCACGCTCTTTGTCTGGAATCAGGGAATCGGCAACTTCGCATCAGAGATCGGACCTTCGCCGCTCTTTGCCTCGTATCAGTTGGTTAAGCGGCTCGAGAGTGAAGGGAAGTCCCGGGATTCTGTGATCGCGGAACTCGCCGGGAAGTTTGGCGAGGCGAACCCCGATGTGAGCGTGCTTGAACAGAAAAGATAAGGTATTATAGGCACTATCAGAGCGAGAGCGCATCCTCGACCGCACTTCTGATCAGGTACCCTGCCCGGTGCAGGATCGTATCCCCAAGTTCCCGATCCACAGTCATGTCCGCGGTGCATGGGTATGAGTGGTGCGCTTCAGCAACGATATCGCGAATATCCTGCTGTGAGTTCGCAGGCACCCCGATCAATTTCCTCGCAACAAACCACGTCGATCCGCAGGGCGCGCTCTGCTTGACCGCGACTGCTGAAATGACCCCGTTCGCAACACTGATCTCAAGAACCGGGATTCCAATCCCGAACTCGGAAACAAATCTTCCGATGATCCCTTCTGTCGCATCCAGCGAGCAAAACGGCTTTGGGAATGCGGATTCGATCCCGAGATCGCTGCACCTCTCCCCCACCTGCTTCGCAAGCCCTGAAGAGGCTTCCCTTGACTGCTCGACCGGAACGATCAAGCCTTTGATTCCGGCGTCATTCAGCCGTGGGGGCAGTTCCATGAGTATGTCGGGATGGATCTCTGTTGCGATCATGATATCCGCGGATGGCAGCACAGGGATGTAGGGGCCAGGGTCGTCGATGAAATCAGGCAGCGTCTCTGGTGCCGGGAATCTGATCGTGCCGATGATACTTTCTGCGTAGCAATACCTCTCATACTTGCAGTGTGTGCAGAGCGGATCGCAGGATTTGCAGAATTCGGAGTCGTTTACAAGGTTTCGTATCACTCGTTCCCCGAAGTTTCCTCCGTACAGGATCAGTAATTTCATTGATCTCACATTCACGGCAGCAGATGCCCGCTGCGCACCTTCCAGTTATCCATGATCACCGTCGGCGACACGCTCTTCACGCCGTCCAGTTTCCTGATCTCCTCAGCGATGAATGTCCTGAGTGCCCCCCCATCCGTAAGCCACACTTCAGTCATGATCATGTGATCTCCTGCCGAGGTCGCAACGAATTTAACCTCCGAAAACTCGCTCAAACGCAACGCAACATCGAGAAGATGTTCGGGCTCGACATCGATTCCGACGAGGGCGACTGAGTTGTACCCGAGCTTTGCCGGATCGGTTACGACCGTGTACTGCTTGATGACCCCATCTTCCTCGAGCGCCCGCACACGGTGTCGTATCGTGGATTCGGCAACACCGAGTCGGGCAGCAATCTCGGTGTGCGGTGTGCGTGCGTTCTCACGAAGTATGTCTATAATCTTTATGTCTCTTTCGTCAATCATTTTGGTATCACCATATCGATTTTCGTATTTCTCGTGCGATCTATGGACGATTTCCGTACCATAATGTTATATCCTCGCAATGCATATTACTGTAGCAGTAAACAATTAAAAGGTTTACGCACCAGACAAGATGCTGGAGGTTTAAAATGGCAACAAAAGACGAACTCAAAGCACATTTCAAGGGAGAGACAACAGAAGTCGGGCTCTACCTTGCGATGTCAAAGCAGGCAGAGCGCGAAGGACATCACACAGCAGCGATGTACTTCAGGCAGCTCGCGATGGATGAGGCATGGCACGCCTCGGAGATTGCAGAGCTACTCGGCATGATCGGCGACACTAAGGCAAACCTTGAGATGATGCACAAAGGCGAGACTATGGCTGAAACCGAGAAAGCGGACGCTGCGAAGGCAGCCGAAGCGGAAGGCAACATCGACGCGGCACGGTTCTTCGAGCGAGCATCCAAAGACGAGGCGCGGCACAAAGCCGGGCTGAAAGGAATTCTCATGCGATTCGATGCGCATGGATGGTAATATCCGATAGGTGAAGAGAAATGAAAGCAACAATTGAACAGACAAAGTGTATAATGCCGGAATTGGGACAACAGAGGTGGTAAGAATGGCTGAAAAGAAAAACGACATACCAGAGAAGGGAGCAGTCGTGCAACGAGACAGAGAGACGTACGCGATAGCGCCGGACACTCCGGCAGGCGTGGTCTCGCCAGACGCCCTGCGAAAGATTGCGGAAGTCGCAGAGAAGTACGAAGCAGCTGCGATAAAGATAACAAGCGCACAGCGGATGGTTATTGTGGGCTTGAAGGAAGAAGACATCGATTCCGCATGGAATGACCTTGGGATGAGTCCCGGCGCTGCAATCGGGCTTTGTGTGCGGAGCGTTAAGATCTGTCCGGGAACGACTTTCTGCAAGAAAGGAATCTCAGACAGCCTCGGGCTCGGGATGGCTCTGCACGATGCGTATCACGGCATGAGTCTCCCCGCGAAGTTCAAGATCGGCGTATCAGGATGCCCGAACTGCTGTGGCGAGTCATGGGTGAAGGACCTTGGATTCTTTGGCTTTAAGAAAGGCTTTAAGGTAGTCGTTGGAGGCGAGGCAGGCAAGAAGCCGAGGATCGCAAAGGAGTTGACCTACGTCGAGTCGATTGATGAAGCGAAGAAGGTTGCGCAGAGTGTATTTGACTACTACACCGCGAATGCGAAGCCAAAGGAACGGATCGGCGACTTCATCGACCGGATCGGGTTTGAGGAGTTTTCGAAAGGAGTGCTCTGATGAAGATCGTTGACGCAAGATCGGCTCCGGTATCGCCAAATCCCCACGGCGTTCATGCGTCAATGATTCACGACACCGAGCATGTGCAGGCGGTACACATCACGTTACAACCCGGGGAAGCGTTAAAACTCCACGCAACCCCGGTGGATGTCTTTTTCTACATACTTGAGGGACGCGGCGTCGTTGAGATCGGCGACGAGCGAGAGGAGGTCGTGGAAGACCAGTTCATCGAGAGCCCTGCACGAATTCCGCACCGTCTGCTGAATGAGAGCGATTCGGCGTTCCGTTTCCTCGTCGTGAAGACGCCGAGACCAAAGGAGAAGACGCGGGTGCTGTGACCGCGAATGTCACCAAAGATTAAAGTAGTTTATCGTAACAACATTGTGTATAACGTAGATATGATTACTAAAATCGTAACGTCTACACAATATACAAGAAGGAGGAATTGAGAATGAATACACAAAATGCGACTACCCCACTGCGCCACATCGCAGCGGTGTGGTTCTATGTTGTTCTGCTTTTATGCCTGATGATCGCGTCAACCGCATCGGCTGCGGCTGAAGGGACACATGCCGGAATCGATGAGTATACTGGTGCTGAGACCTGTCTTGAGTGTCACCAGGGGGAAGGTGAGGACTTCGCAACGTCAGTCCACAATACGTGGATGGGCGAGGCGACACACGTTGTCGGAAAGGAAGGCGAGTTGACAGGTAAACTTGTGGGCGTGAATGATTTCTGCGTGGGCACCGAATCGAATCAAGCCCTCTGCGGCAATT
>QBUV01000088.1 GCA_013572355.1 Candidatus Methanogaster sp. | reverse complement strand
TGGGTGTACCGCAGTCACTGGAACGTGGCAGAAAGATTGCGAATATGGACGGCGGTGCGTTTGAGGTTGCACCGGATTCGAGGGCTGAGGTTGTTGGGGCGCAGGTGGCAAAGGCAGTGTATGGAGGATTGAGGCGATGAGTACTGAAATGCAAACCAAAGTGCAGGCAAGTCCTGCACAGAATTTTACACCTGTTCAGACATATCTTTTGCAGAGAAAGTCTGCTTTATACAATACACCCGGGTTGGTGGAGGATTCAGGGCGAGATAAGGAAAAGCTAACCTTACAGCGTAGTTCTGTTGATCAGGCTGGAACTACTACGGTGCCGCGTTTCGGGCATGACTTTAGCAAGGTGAGTGTGCATAGCACCTGGCCGGGGATGATCCAGGCAAAGCTGAAGATAAATGAGCCTGGGGACATCTATGAGCAGGAGGCTGATAGAGTGGCTGAGCAGGTGATTGCAACGCCGGCACATCCCGACGTCATCGGCGCACCACCATGTATCCAATGCTTCTCAGGACAATCGACTGGGGGGATGGATTCTGTACCCGCCAGTGTAGACCAAGCGCTTTCCAGCCCTGGCAGACCGCTTGAACCGGCGCTAAAGCAGGACATGGAGCAGCGCTTTGGACACGACTTTTCGCGGGTGCGGGTGCATTCTGGCACGGCTGCCGAGCAATCGGCGCTAGAGGTGAACGCCAATGCCTACACGGTGGGACACAACATAGGGTTCGGGGCGGGGCAGTATGCGCCGGGGACACGCGAGGGGCAAAGGTTGCTGGCGCATGAATTGACGCATGTAGTGCAGCAATTCGGTCCCACCGTTGTAGAAGATAGTGGCTCCCAAATACGACAACAGTTCCAGCGAATGGTAACAGTCAGCCAAATTGGCGATCTTTATGAGCGCAATGCCAACCTTGTTGCTGATACCGGCGTCAATATTGTAGGGGCGATGCACGACATACGACCAAAACGTTTTCACAGAGACATTAGCTTTCAGAGTGCAGGCGCTGCGGGGAAGAGATTCCAACGACAATCCACACGAAGAACTGGTTTTGGGAGTACAGAACCCAAGACAGAATGTGACCCCCCAGTGTGTTTTCCCTATCCTTCTGATATATTCGGCTTTGAGTTCGACTCAGATCAATTACGCCCAGAGGAGGAGGAGCGTCTAAAAACATCGGCAATGTTTATGGCTCCAGATGAGTCTGTGTTTATCCTTGGCTACGCCAGTGTAGAAGGTCCTGAGAATTACAATATGAACCTAGCATGTCACCGTGCTAACAAAGTCAAGGAGATTTTACAACAGGAGACGCTCAGCACTATAAGAAGTATCCACGCTATCGGAGAAACAAATGCTTTTGGACCCGAGCTTGCCCAAAACAGGGTAGTGCAAGTTTTTATACACCGACCCCCGCCACCACCCGCATTACCAACGCCCACTACCGAACCCGAACCAAAACCCGAAACAAAACCCGAAACCAAACCCAAACCAACTCTCCCGCCTTTATTACCGCCTTCGAAACGGTTGAACTGTGGGTGCACTGGAAAGTGGAATGTCTCACGGACAACACAGTTAGGTCCCTTTTGTCAATGTTGGTGGTATTGCGCACCACCTCCGGGAATTTCTACCACACGAAGGCCGACTGTTGGTTGTGGTTCAAGCTTTCCTAAATCGAGCGGTCCCCCTAACCGTGCTACATTGGGTGTCATGAGTAACAGCAGAGGCGGATTGGAAAGTGGGGATAAATGCAATTGTTACACGAACAATTGTATGACTAATGTAGGTCTCCGAAGTAAAAAACCAGGCTAATTATGACTTTTGGAACGAATGTGGAAAGCCCAGCACACAGACGGGGTCAATCGGTGGCGTACAGGTACGTGACTACGGCACTGCGAATTGTGTCAAAGAGCGTAAGACGTGGGCAGGCGAAGTTCGAAAAATATACCGCTTGGGGTCCAGTACAACCCAGGAACTATGACGTGCAAGCTGGCGCAGACTATAACTAGTGTCAAGTCAAGCGTAAAGTGTCGCACTGATTTTTTTAAATCCGCCCGCGTCATATAAGATCAGGCAGATGGTCGCCATACGTTTCATAGTTGACTTGACACTAGCCCAGATTTACTCCTAACACATAAAGGCTATAATCCCAAAAGCGGTTCAATAATCACATCACACCTCCAGGGCTGGCCAGGACACCCCCATATCCTGCCGTCACTGCCGATACAGCAATAGAACATTCCAACCGGGGCTGAACCGTGGATGCCTTCGTTCAGTCATAGGGTCCCAGGTACGGGAAATTCTCTCCCATATCCACGCGCAAATCCTTTTGTGCATCCATCACGAATGCCATCAGCGCCGTGAACAGCCACATTGACAGGAACAGGGGCGGAATCCTTCAGTATCCTGTCAATCCCGTTTATCCTGTCTAAAATTTCCATTTTCTTGAATTGTGGGACTGCCTCTATATTTTTAAAAAAGTGTTGGTTGCTGAACATTCACTCTTTGTATTCATTCGCCGCTCCAACAATCGCATCGACAAAGTCATCTGCACTGGCACCGACCATCACAATCTCGTTCTCATCAAAATATGCGTGAACGATCCGTTCTATCTCCGCCCTCTCGGTCTTTGCCCCGACAAGCAGCCCCTCCAGAGGATCAAAATCGATGTCATTGATCTGCATAAAATCACCGGTGATCCCGGCATCCATTATCGTTCCTTCAGTCACGTACAACGAAACCCTGATAATTCCCTTCTCCGCAGGATAGACGCACGAGGCATTTGAGACGCTGCAGTGACCCGGTCGCAGGATAAACTTCTTTGACGAGAAGAGATCCATCTTTTTCTCCCATATCGCAATCTCCCCAACGTTCAATCCCTCCTTTACCAGTTTTACGCCCAGTGCCTCTTCAAACCCCTGGATAAGATACCCCCTCAGTTCTGCAGGTGGTATCCTCCACCCCAGTTCCTCGATAACTGTCGTTATCCTCTTCTGGACTGATGAAACCCCTTTCTTCTTCAGTTTGGGCGCAGGAATCTTTGCGATCTTCAGGAAAGTTTCCATGTCAAAGTCCCAGATAACACTGCCATATATCAAGAGCGAGTTCTGCCTGCTCATAGCGGTCATCCCGCCGACCTTCTTATCCCCGATATTTATATCATTCACAGGCGCAAAATTCGCATCAAGCCCGAGTTTTTTCAGACCAAGAACGACGCCTCGTGACAGCACCTCAAAATTTTCATCCATATCATCCGAAACCCGGAAATCTCTCCGGTCTATGCAGATGCCCCATGATGTTGCACCCGGAACCATTAATCCGGCTCCGCCACCGGTCTCCCTTCTTTCAAGTGTTATTCCGAGTCTCTCGCACTCTGCAATGTCACACTCCTCCTCGCAGCACTGATTCCTGCCTAAAGAGAGAACGTAGCCGGGGCATTCCTCCAGAAACACGGTATTGTGGCTTACTCCTTCAACCATCCCGTCCACGAGTGTTGAGTGTATGGAATTGCACCGTACGACTTCCTTCTCCTTTACCTCAAGATACCGCCATTCTTCCGCCATTCTATTGCTCTCGTCTCTCATCTAATACGCATACAAATTCCCGTACGGTCTGTTCGACACCGGTTGCAGCTTAATAAACGGCTCAGCCATAATCTCCTCCAGATCAAGCCCGAAGTGCTCACAATACTCCCTGAGATGCTTCGTAAGAACCTTCATATCCTTAGAATCAAGTGGAAGTACACTCACCTCTTTTCCGAGCGTATATTCATCCACTTCGCCCCTGATGTAGATCACGCCGCCGTGCATCCCAGTCCCTAAGTAATTGCCGGCAATCGGCGTCCCTTCATCGCGGTTGAGTCCGAGCAGTACCAGAATCCCTCCTGCCATGTACTCGCCGCAGAAATCACCGGCAACGCCACCTGCAATTATTATTGGCACCTGTTTCTTGTATTCTTTCGCATGAATGCCGGCTCTGTATCCAACATTCCCCTGAACATACAGTTTCCCGCCACGCATGCCATATCCGATGACGTCACCTGCACTTCCGTGCACGATCACCTCGCCTGCGTTCATCGTGTTTGCGACACCGTCCTGGGCGTTGGCATTGACGATGATCGTGGGACCGTTCATGAACGTCGCAAGATCATTTCCGGGAACTCCGTTCACTGTGATCTTGATCTTCTTATCGATCCCGCTACCAATGTAGCGCTGTCCGTTTGCATTATCAAGAATAAACTCAGTCTCACCTTCTTCCGCGGCATTACGGATAATCTTGTTCTGTTTTCGGTAGTACAATCCCTTGCAATCGATTCTCATCACCATCTTCGTCACCTCAATCTCCCTACTGCCCGACTCCTGCCGGTTTTACTCCGAGCAAATCCAGTGTCTGTGAATCGAGTCCAACGCCACGCAGTCGCTCGCGGCTGCCTCGCAGCGATTCGATCGAGTTTACGCCAAGCGAGCCAAGTATCTCCTTGAGTTCAAGGCTCCACGCCGTAAGAAGATTCGAGAGCCTCTCTGCGCCGACCTGCGGATCGAGCCTGCGCACGAGTTCAGGTCTCTGGGTGGCGATACCCCATGCACAGTTTCCTGTGTAGCATTTCTGGCAGATCCGGCAGCCCAGCGCCACAAGAGCAGCAGTTCCGATGACTACTGCATCAGCACCAAGAGCGATCGCCTTTGCCATATCGCCGCTGCTTCTGATTCCTCCGGCGCAGATGATCGATGCGCTGTTCCTGATACCCTCATCCCGCAGCCGCTGGTCGACCGCGGCAAGTGCCAGTTCGATCGGTATTCCCACGTTGTCCCGTATAACCATCGGTGCAGCCCCGGTTCCGCCGCGGAATCCGTCGATTGTGACGACGTCAGCTCCTGCACGCACAATCCCGCTTGCAATCGCTGCCACGTTGTGGACTGCTGATATCTTGACAGATACCGGTTTTTTGTAGTCGGTAGTTTCCTTAATCGCATATATGAGTTGCGAGAGGTCTTCTATTGAGTAAATATCGTGATGCGGCGCAGGCGAGATTGCATCGGACCCGACCGGGATCATCCTCGTCTTTGATATGTCCTCGTCCACCTTCTCGCCGGGGAGGTGCCCGCCGATACCCGGCTTTGCACCCTGCCCGATCTTGATCTCGACCATCGCGGAGGTGTTTAAGTATTCGCTGTGTACACCGAACCTGCCTGATGCGACCTGAACGATGACGTTTTCTGCGTAGGGGTACAGTTCCCTGTGAAGTCCGCCCTCGCCGGTGTTCATGAGCGTGCCGGATCTCGCCGCAGCCATCGCAAGCGACCTGTGCACGTTCAGGCTCACCGCACCGTACGACATCGCCCCAAAGACGACCGGCACATCCAGTCTGACCTGAGGCTCTATCTCGGTTACAAGGTCTATCTCACCATCCTCGCTCTCCACGAACTCAAGACGATCCGGTTTTCGCCCCAGAAATGTCCTGAGTTCCATTGGCTCACGGAGCGGGTCAATCGACGGGTTTGTGACCTGACACGCATCTATTAGCAGGTGATCCCACAAAATCGGATAGTCTCTGGGGTTCCCCATCCCAACAAGGAGAATTCCGCCGGTCTCAGCTTGCTTTAAGATGTTTTTCCGGATTTCGGGCGACCAGTTTGCATTTTCCTTGTAAGCCAGTTCGTTTTTGGTGATTGTTATCGCGTGTTCAGGGCAGTAGGTCACGCATCGCTGGCATGCCACGCACAACTTGTGTTCGGGAACCACCCTGTCCGTGAAATGCATGCACCCGAAGCTGCAGTTCATGACGCATCGCTTGCACCGCCTGCACTGATCGTAGTCGATCTTTACGATGAATTCGGGTGGTAGCTCGGAGGTCATCGCCATCTATGCCACCTCCTCAGAAAGCTCGCCTATAACAGGTGTTCCTGCTCTCGGACTCCACACCTCGTCCAGATCAGGCGCAATCTCCCTTATCGCCGATTCCTCTGATGACATGTAGAGCATGTCATCCTTCCGGGCACAGGTCATGGGTCTTAACTTGATGCGGTCATTGAACCCTACCATGCCGCGGCTGTGCCCGAGAATGATGCTGAACGGACCGTTTAGGAGTGCGCCGCCATAGACCTGACGGAGCGCGGTTGCAATCCGCCGTTCACGATCAGGCATCCTGTCGATATCCTCCCAGAAGGGCGATGCAAGTACTTTTGCAGCCAGTTCAATCGGCAGATTGTGCCTGCGTACAAGCAAGTCAAAGAGGTACGCCACAACCTCTGTATCGGTCCGGAGTTCCATCCGGTATCCGAACGGCTCAAGGTACCGCTTGTTGATCCCGTAGGATGATATCTCGCCGTTGTGGACGATTGACCAGTCAAGAAGGCAGAACGGGTGCGCTCCGCCCCACCATCCCGGCGTGTTCGTAGGAAAACGCCCATGTGCCGTCCAGATGTATGCCTTGTACTCGTCAAGCTTGTAAAAAACCCCGATGTCCTCAGGATACCCCACACCCTTGAATGCGCCCATGTTCTTGCCGGACGACGCAACAAAAGCACCCTCAACCTCCGAATTGATCTCCATCACCTGCCCAACAACGTACTCACGATCCGATACAAATTTTGTCTTATCCGCAGGAACGTCCATGAAATAACGCCACAGGATCGGAGGGTCTGTGATCGGCTGCACCCCCTCTTCTTCGTATCTTCCTGCAGTCACCTCTTCGTAGGCGCCACCTGACCGCGTCGGAATCTCCTCATCACGGACGATATCGAACATATCCTTGAGATATTCCTCGCAACGCTCCTTTGCCGCAACATTGTCAAACATTATATGGAAAGCATACAGGTCAGAATACCTCGGATATATCCCGTACGCTGCAAAACCACCTCCAAGACCGTTTGAACGATCATGCATAAGCGCAATCGACTTTATAATCGCGTTTCCGTCCTGTCGCTCCCCCGACTCGCTCATAATACCGGAGACGGAACAGCCGGACGGAATGTAACAGTTGCATCTCATTTTATCATACCTGCCTCTTGATTTTCTTTGTTTCCATCATCATCATCATCATTTCCTTTATTTCCCCGATCTCGCGCTCTGATGATCGCAATCAAACCTTTCAGCTCGCCTGCACCGCTCTTCTGGGGCTCCGGGAGTTTCAGTTTCTTGCGCATTGCGGTTGGCTCACCCAGCTTTCCAGTGTCCAGAAAGAGTGCAAGTCCGCCTTTGAAACCTTCGGGAGCCATGCCGCGGTCGCTTGCAAGGCTCTTCAGACGGTCAAAGACCTTTAACATGCCGAACTTCTGCGGACAGAGTTCGTAACAGGTGTAGCAGTTTGTGCAGTACCAGATATCAGGAGACGCGACGACCTCATCCAGCTTGCCATGCAGAACATCGCCGATTATCCGGTTCGGTTCAAACTGCGGAATCGATTTCGTGACCGGACAGTCGTTGACACAAGCAGCACACTCGTAACAACGCCGCAGATCCGCGAGATTAAAGTACTCCCTCGCACTCGCGAGATGCCCGGATCGCTCATGCCATTTTTCAATGAACGAGTCCGTCTCAACCCTGTGCATGTTCATGCCAAGTTCGGAAGGCTCAAATCCGAATGCAAGCCCCATCAGTTCCGTGAAATACACAACAGGTATGTGCAACCGCTCGCCGCTCTTCTCCATTAAGTACTGCTTTGAATCAAACTGGGTGAAGCAGGCAGGACACATCATCGTCATGGCATCAGCGATGTCCTGAACCTCAAGAATCTTCTCACGAGCCAGTGCGATTGCGTCTGATGGGTCCTCTGTGTTGGAAAGATCGTTTCCGCAGCAGAGCATCTTTGTGCGATAATCAATACTTCTGGCACCCAGCGCCTCAGTGAGAATATCGAACTTCGTTGGCTCATTCGGGTCATCAAAATGTATCGCAGAACTCGGACGGACCAGATGGCATCCGTAGTGGACCGCAATATTCATCCCGTCAAGCGGTCTTGTCACGTGTTTTTTTATTACGTCTGTGCCGATGTCGTCGTACAATACTTCGATTAGGTGCTTTACTTCTATAGTTCCCCTGTACTCAAGTCTCACACTTGCGAGTAGCTCGTTTACAGCGCCCCTGAGTTTGGTGTTCAGGTTAAGCTCGGCTGCTGCCGATTTTAATGTGCCGTAACAGCCATTGCACGGCGTTACAAGATCCATACCCATCTCCTCTACCAGAGCGAGGTTTCTTGCTGCTGTGACATACCATGCGAACTCGTCTCCTATCTTGACCAGCTTCGTGGGGCAGCATGTGGTGCCCTCGATCTCATGGAGTCTGATGTCAAGCAGGTCTGCGACGAGTCTAACTGATTTCTCCATGAACGGGAACCGTGCCTGGATGGTACATCCCCAGAATACTGCGTAATCGGTCATTTGGTCTCGTGCTCCTTTCCCTTTTCTGTTGTGTTTGGTAGTGGGGGTTTATCGATCTTTGGGTGGAGCGTGTCGTGTTCTGGCATGGGGTAACCATCTAACGATCTTCTGATATATAAGTTTAACGTATGCGGGTGGGTGGGCACTTGCTGGCTTTTTATAATGGTAATGCGCAAGAGATCAAAGTGAGTGCGTTCAAAAAAAGGTAGATAAATGAGGAAAATAAGTCTAATCCCGCATGCTGAAGCCAGATTGAAGAGATACGATATCAACAGACGATTTGTTATTGAAGCCATAAATAACCCGGACGAGGTTGTGAGAGGCAAAAACAGAGGAGAACTTGAAAGATGGATCGCCCACAAACTGATCGATAACGAATATATGTTAAGAGCAATCTACGAAGTCAAAGACAAGGACATCAGCGTGATAACTTTATATATCTCCAAACGAAGGAGATACTACAGAGGTGGCATCCGTGAAGATAAGATATGACCCTGCAGATGATATCCTTTTGATAACGCTGAAAGAGAAACCTTTAGCGTATGGTGAGGAGATAACGCCGCAGATAATAGCGCATTACTCAAAGGACAATGAACTGGTGGAGATGGAAGTGATTGACGCTAGCGAGATGTTCTCTAAAAAGAAGGAGATTTATGTACCAGAATATATAAAACAGAAAGCAGCGCATATACAAAGATCATCGGCTGGTGTTGTTGCCGGAAGCACATAAATAAAAAAAATTACGGGTCTGCGCCCATATTTTGCAGAGCGCAGACCTAAATCACTTACAACCTACATCACCGGCAGAAACTTCTCGATCTCGTAAGGCGTGACCTGTATCCGGTAGTCGTCCCATTCCTGCTTCTTGAGCGCGATGAACCGGTCGAAGGTGTGATCCCCGAGTGTCCGCCGCACAAGTTCACTCTTCTCGGTCTCGGCAATCGCCTCACCCAGACTTGCAGGCAGCGACTTAACGCCCATATTCTTCCTCTCGGTTTCGCTCATCTTGTAGATGTTCTGCTCAAGCGGCGCTGGCAGCTCATATCCTTTCTCGACGCCCTCAAGTCCTGCCGCAAGCATCACCGCAAATGTCAGGTACGGGTTGCATACCGGGTCTGCTGCACGGTATTCCATCCGTGTTGCAAGCTCCTTTCCTGGCTGGTACATCGGCACCCGTATGAGTGCAGACCTGTTCCTGCGTGCCCATGCGATGTAGACCGGAGCCTCGAACCCGGGAACGAGTCGCTTGTACGAGTTCACACTCTGGGCAAAGACCGAACATATCTCTCTGGAATGGTGGAGCAATCCTGCGATGTAGCTCTGCGCAAGGTCTGAGAGATCGTATTCACATTCCGCGTCGAAGAATGCGTTACGATCGCCCTTAAATAGCGACTGGTGCGTGTGCATGCCTGATCCGTTCTCTCCGAAGATCGGTTTTGGCATGAACGTTGCATAGACTCCGAAGTTTCTGGCAATCTCCTTTGCGACAAGCTTATACGTCATCACATTGTCTGCCATGGCAAGAGCCTCGGAGTATCTGAGATCAATCTCGTGCTGGGAGGGCGCAACCTCGTGGTGGCTATACTCCACACGGATTCCCATCTTCTCAAGCGCAAAGACTGTCTCTCTCCTGTAATCGGTCGCAAGGTCGAGCGGCGTTAAGTCAAAGTACCCGCCCTTGTCAAGGACTTCCGGGGCATCCGAGTCCTTGAAGTAGAAGAATTCGAGTTCGGGTCCAACAAACATCTCGAGCCCCATCTTCTTCGCCCGCTCAAGGTTTCTCTTGAGAACATATCTCGGATCGCCAACGTACGGCTTCCGGTCAGGGGTCAGCACATCCACAAACATCCGTGCGGTTGCGTCATCCTTTGGTCTCCACGGAAGGATCTGGAAGGTCGATGTGTCCGGCATCGCAACCATATCACTCTCCTCGATGTCCTGATACCCCGCAATCGACGAGCCATCAAAGCCCATCCCGTCAGTGAGCGCATTTTCGAGTTCCGCTTTCGTGATCGCAAAACTCTTTAAAACTCCCATAATGTCTGTGAACCACAGCCGGATGAACTTTACGTTATTCTCCTCGACTGCGGCGATTATATCGTCTTTTGTCACGGGCATGTTATCACCTGTTATCTATTAAGTAATCACTACCCCTTTACCGTATCTTCATATATAACTGTTGTGGTCAAATGCGATCGGACCCGAAATGTGAGCAGGTGAATGGTGCGCCGGTGGGCTTAGGGGTCAGTTTCCTAACCATCACCGGAGGAATTGGAAGGGGACTCGCAATTGTTTCCAAGTCCCCTTCGAGTATGGCATCTCAAATTCAGAAATTGTATCCTTTCTCGCCGTGCTGAGTCTGATCGAGCCCGATGTTCTCCTCGCTCACAGAGACCTTGAGTCCCAGCGTCTTATCCAGAACAAAACCGATTGCAAGGGTGCAGACAACTGCATACACCATCGTAATGGCAGCTCCCTCGAACTGCAGGAAGAGCTGGTGCGAGTTGCCAGAGATGAGTCCTGTAGCGCCTACAGTTGCAAACACGCCTGTCAGAAGCGCTCCTGTGGTCCCGCCGACACCATGGACCCCGAAGACATCGAGTGAATCATCGTATCCAAGCTTTCCTTTCAAAATCACTGCATTGTAGCAGACAACCCCCGCAACAGCGCCGATAGCAAGTGCAGCCATTGGCGTCACGAATCCGGCGGCAGGCGTTATCGCCACGAGACCTGCGAGAATTCCTGTTGCAAACCCAAGTGCGGTTGGTCTTCCGGTGCCCCACCATTCTGCTGCCATCCATGAGAGTCCGGCTGCTGCAGGCGCAACGAACGTTGTCATGAATGCGAGCGCTGCGATCTCGTTTGCAGCCAGTGCGGAGCCAGCGTTAAACCCAAACCAGCCAAACCAGAGGAGCCCGGTGCCGATGAGTGTGAGTGTTACGTTGTGCGGCTTTATGACGTCCACGCCGTAACCCTTCCGTTTGCCAAGGAAGACGAGGATCGCGAGTGCTGAGATTCCGGATGTGATGTGGACGACTGTTCCGCCTGCAAAGTCGAGTGCCTCGCCTGTCAAAAACCCGCCGCCCCAGACCCAGTGGCAGACCGGCGCATAGACGATCAAGCTCCAGAGCGTGATAAACGCGATGTAACTCTTGAACTTGATGCGTCCGACAACGGCACCTGAGATAAGCGCGGGCGTTATGATTGCAAACATGCCCTGGAACGCAACGAATGCATACGTCGGGATCGTTCCGGTCGTTGAATTGTGATCGATCCCCCGAAGGAAGATGTGGTCAAGTCCGCCGACAAACCAGTTCCCCTCACTAAATGCGAGCGAATACCCGACCACAACCCAGAGCACAGCAACGATTCCCATAACGACGAACGAGTGCATCATGCTGCTTAAGACGTTCTTCCGCCGGACCATCCCACCATAAAAGAGCGCAAGTCCCGGGAGCATGAATAGGACGAGCGCTGCTGAGATCAACACCCACGCGGTATCTGCAAAGACAATAGCCATTTTTCGTAACCTCTCATATCCTCAGATCGCCTCAGAACCGGTTTCGCTGGTACTGATCCTTACAACATCCTCAAGAGGCAGGACAAATATCTTGCCGTCTCCAATCTCACCTTTTTCGTTTGTCTTTGCTCCCTTCTTGATGGCTTCGATCGTTGGTGCAAGGAAATTATCGTTTACCGCTATTTCGAGCTTGATCTTTTCAAGAAGGTTTACTTCAAGTTCAACTGCCCGGTATACCTCTAAATATCCTTTCTGAGCGCCATATCCTGATACCGGCGATACGGTCAATCGGCTCACCTCAACCTTCTGGAGCTCTCTCGTGACCGAGTCGAGTCGTTCCGGTCGTATTATTGCTATGACATATTTCATAGGTCTTCGGAAGGTGACTACCTTATGATATTATTTAAGGTTTTCTATCACAAATAAAATGAGTCATGAAGTATAAATATCAGAACCTCGATTCCACATCCACAAGATTCCACAACCTATATCAACCCAAGACCCCATACCAGAGACCATGAACGCTGTTATCGGGCTTGAGGACGGGACGATCCTGCACGGCACTGGTTTTGGCTCCGAATGCGAGGTCTCCGGAGAACTTGTCTTCACCACGCAGTTCACAGGATACGAGGAGGCGCTGACCGATCCGTCGTATAAAGGTCAGATCCTGATGTTTGCGTACCCTTTAATCGGCAATTACGGCGTGAACCCTGACGCGTTCCAGTCACAGGGGATGCAGGCAGAGGGGCTTGTCGTGCGGGAGGCGTGCGACCACCCGTCACACCATCAGCACAAGGAGAGCATCCACGAGTTTCTGGAGCGTGAGGGCAAGCCCGGAATCGCGGGAATCGATACCCGGCATCTCACGATCAAGACGAGGGAGCACGGAACGCTCCGTGCTGCGCTGATCGTAGATGGTGGCAGCGGCGGCATCGATGGTGGGTATGCCGTGGAACTCGCACGAGAGCAGCCAGATATCTCTGAGATCGACCTGATCTCGCAGGTGACGTGTAAGAGACCGTATCGCATCGAGGGCAGCGGGAAGAAAATTGCGCTGATTGATCTCGGGATCAAACAAAACATCCTCCGGAGTCTTGAGCGCAGGAACTTCGACATCTCTGTTCTTCCAGCCACCGCAACCGTAACAGAAGTCATGTCTACAAATCCTGACATCCTATTTCTCTCAAACGGACCGGGTGATCCAGAGCAGGCTAAAAGCGCAATCAGCGCGGTGGCAGAGCTTGCCGGCACGCTGCCAATTACAGGCATCTGTCTCGGGCATCAGGTGATAGCGCTCGCACTCGGGTGCGAGACATACAAACTCAAGTTCGGGCATAGGGGGGCAAACCAGCCTGTCAAGGACCTGCGAGATGGAAAGGTCTACATCTCGTCACAGAATCACGGTTTTGCTGTTGATAAGGACTCGATTGATGGAACCGGCATCAAGGTCACGCAGATCAACACGAACGATGGCACAATCGAGGGATTCGAGCATCCCGATCTCGATGTCCTTTCGGTGCAGTACCATCCTGAGGCGCATCCGGGTCCAAGGGATACTGAGATGTGGTTCTTCGACCGCGTCGCGAGAATGGCGGGAGTTTAAGGAGTTACTTTTAGGGTATCCGAAATCCTGAATAGCAGATACGAGATCCCGGATTAACAGATTCAAAAACGATGCCAACACCGCGGCGACGTGACGGTCCCCACACCTACGTTCGATTAACTTTTATACGAACAGATCGCAGGTTACCGCAATGAACGTTGGTTCTATCGCAAACCAAACTCCCGTGCTTCAAGCCCATGAAACCCCCGCTAAGCAGTCTGTCGTGCTATTCAACCCATTGCCTGTGAGGGACGTCGAAGAACACGCCACAACATCCACAAAAGTCCCGCTTGTCAATGCGCCGCTCTCGCTTCTTGCGATTGCGCGGATGGTTGCGGACGACTACGACGTGAGAATATTCAGTGCGGTTGTGGATGAGAATTATACCGAACAGATCCTTGCTGCATGCAACGATGCCCTGCTCTTTGCGGTGAGCAGCATGACCTGCTACCAGATCCGGGACGGGCTTGAGGTATCGGCTGCCGTGAAAGCCAAATACCCGAAACTCCCGATCGTCTGGGGTGGCTACCACCCATCCACCATGCCAGAGCAGACGATCCTGAACCCGAACATCGACATTGTGGTGCGGGGGCAGGGCGAGTGCACGCTTCAGGAACTTGTGCACCGACTTAGTGACGGACGCAGCCTCGAAGGACTGGCAGGGATCACCTACAAAGAACCGGCGCGGGGTCATGGGCGTGAGCAGGAACGGATGCAGACGCAAGGGGGGGAACGCGTGAAGGTCATAACCAACCCTGACCGCGAGTTTTTAGATATTAACGAGTTCTGCGACATGCCATACCATTTAATCGAGATGGAACGCTACATCAAGTCCTACCGGTTCGGAGATCGTTGCATTGATTACGAAACAAGCCGGGGATGCATTGCAAACTGTTTCTTCTGCTCAGAACCTTTATTCTGCAAGCACAAATGGACCGCCCTCACCCCTGAGCGGACTGTCGCCGAGATTGTGAAGCTGCACACAGAATACGGGATTGACACATTCATGATCAGGGACAGTGACTTTTTTGTCAGTACAAGGCGTGTAATCGCAATCGCAGAACTCTTAATCGAGCTGGACTTACATCTGAATCTGGTCAGCGTAAACGGGAGGATGGAGCATCTGCAACGCCTCGATTGCGCTGTGTGGGAGCTTCTGCGGAGAGCAGGGCTTCGGGAGGTCTTTATCGGGTTTGAGAGTGGGTACCAGCCATCGCTCGACGCTATGGGGAAAGGCGCATCGGTTGACCATATCCTCAAATGCACCCACAGTTGCGCAGAACACGATATCGATCTGAGGGGTTCGTTCATGGTAGGGATTCCTGGCATTGATACAAAGACCGAGATTGCGTACACGTTTGAGATGATGAAACGGATGATTGATATATTCCATGAAGAGAGCGATCTTGCGAAACTGGACTTTCTCCTCTCGTTTTTTGTCCCGTATCCCGGCACCCCGCTCTACCAGAGGTGCATCGAGGTGGGATTTCCGCAGCTAACCTTGCTTGAGGAGTGGGGCGACTTTGACCAGTTCGATTTCCATACCCCGTGGGTCAGCGACGGCTGTTATGAACTCACAAAAGAGTTCCGCGAGAAACTGCCATGCAACTCGGGTATGGATTATGATGAGTGGAACGAGTACTACCGGAGCGATGTCAGACCGCTGCTTGGCTAATCTGATCCGTCGGCGGCAAAATTTGGCTCTTTGGTAGTTCGCGTATGCCGAGGTGAGATACCAGAGACTCGGGTCAGCACGGCTCGATCGTGGACGGCGGCTTGGACGAGATCGCATAAGCAACCCATGTCACGCCACTGATCTCGTTTGTGATCCTGCTGCTGATCTTTTCCAGCAGTTCGTACGGGAGTCTTGCAAAGTCAGCGGTCATCGCTTCGACTGATTCCACCGCCCTGATTGTCACGATATGCCCGAGCGACCGCTCATCCCCGAGAACGCCCGTTGCGAGATCGTCTCCGACCATCGCAAACGCCTGCCATGTTTTATCATAAAGCCCCCAATTCCTCAGTTCTTCTTCGACGATTGCGCCCCCGTCGCGGCAGATCCTGAGTTTATCGGGTGTAACCTCTCCGATGATCCTTGCTGCAAGACCCGGACCCGGGAACGGGTGGCGTTTGACGATGTCGTCTGGTAGTTCGAGTTTCTTTGCGACGGAACGCACCTCGTCCTTGTAGAGGTCACGTATCGGTTCGATCAACCGCAGTTTCATATCGTCAGGCAGCGCTCCGACATTGTGGTGTGATTTGATGCGCGATGCAAGAAGGGAGGTTGCTGCGCTCTCGACCCGGTCCGGATAGATCGTGCCCTGTGCAAGAAAATCAACATCCCCGATCCGCGCGGCAGCTTCATCAAAGACGCGGATGAACTCAGCCCCGATCACCTTTCGTTTCTCCTCAGGATCGCTGATCCCGATCAGTCTCTCCAAAAACCGGTCCCGCGCATCAACGACCTCAAGATCGATCTTGAAATTATCTTTGAATGTGTGTACGATCTCTTCGGTCTCGTTCTTCCGCATGAGACCGTTATCAACATAGATGCAGGTCAGTTCATCCCCGATTGCGCGGTGGAGCAGAACAGCAACGGTTGCAGAGTCGATTCCGCCGCTCAAGCCAAGAATCACCCTTCTGTTCCCTACTGTCGCTTTGATCTCGTCGATCGCACTGTTGATGAATGATTCCGAACTCCAGTCGGGATCGCATCCGCATATCGAAAAGAGGAAGTTTTTGAGCATCTTCTCGCCCTCTGTGGTGTGCACAACCTCTGGGTGGAACTGGATGCCATAGATACGCTCCTTTCTGAATGCTGCAACAGGAGACCCTGTTGTGTGTGCGATGATATCAAATTCCGCTGGCAGGCTTCCGATCAGATCCCCGTGCGACATCCAGACGATCGTTTTTTCCCGTATTCCCTCGAAGAGATCCGATCCGTCATCCACAAGTAGTTCGGTCTTCCCGTATTCTCGCATTTCGGTGTGTTTGACATCCCCGCCCAGGGAATGTGCTATTAGTTGGGCTCCGTAGCAGATTCCAAGTACAGGTATCCCGAGATTGAATATTTCAGGGTTGCATACCGGGGCATTGTCAGCATACACACTGGACGGACCTCCTGACAGGATGATCGCGCTCGGATTCATATCCTCGATCGCTTCAGGAGATGTGGTGTGCGGGATCAGCTCGGCGTACACCTCGAGATTCCTGCATCTCCGCACGATCAGGTGGCTGTACTGCCCGCCAAAATCCATGACTGCTACGATTTGCTTCTTCATGCCATGACCTCTTCTGGTTATGCCTCAATCATGAGATCGATTGTTTAATAAATGATTCACGCGAGACTCGCATATAGGCATGATCGCAATAATCGACTATGGCATGGGAAATCTCCGTAGCATCCACAATGCGCTCGCTACGGTGGGTGGAAATCCGGTTATCATATCGGATAGCAAGAGTCTTTCAGATGCGGACGCGGACGCTGTCGTTATCCCGGGCGTTGGCTCGTTTGGCGACGCGATGCGCAACTTAACCCCGTTTTCAGATAGATTATTCGATTTGATAGATTCTGGCACGCCGCTCTTGGGAATCTGCATCGGGATGCAGGTGTTGTTCGAGAGGAGTGAGGAGAGCGATGCTGCCGGGTTCGGGCTTCTTGCGGGGGATGTTATCCGTCTTCCGGACGGGGTTAAAATCCCGCAGATGGGCTGGAACGAGCTTGCGATACGCCGGAACAACCGGGACACCGATCTTCTTGCAGGGATCGATGACGGCGATTTCTTCTATTTTGTGCATTCATATTACTGCGTTCCAGAGGACGAGCGCGTGATCGTCGCAACGACCGATTACGGCGTGGATATGGCGGCGGTCGTGGAAAAGAATAACATTCATGCGGTTCAGTTCCATCCGGAGAAATCGAGCAAGAAAGGACTTCTGATCCTAAAAAATTTCGTGGAGATGGTTAGATGTTAGCAAAACGAATCATTCCGTGCCTCGATTGCGATCTCGGAGTTCCGCATGGCAGGGTTGTGAAAGGGGTTCAATTCAAGCAGATCAGGTACGCAGGCATCCCATGGGAGCTTGCCGAGGAGTATGACAGGCAGGGCGCAGACGAACTGATCTTCCTTGACATCACTGCCTCGCATGAACGAAGAGAGACTATGGCAAAGGTCATCGAGAAGACCTCTGAGAACGTCTTCATGCCACTCACGGTCGGCGGCGGCATCAGAGCACTTGCAGATGCGAGAACTGCGTTTAACTCAGGAGCGGACAAGGTCTCGGTCAACACCGCGGCACTCAAGAACCCGGGTCTCATCAATGATATCGCGAAGTACTTCGGGAATCAGGCGTGTGTCCTTGCAATCGATGCCAAGCGAAGGTACGGGCGCGAGCCCGGCAAGGAGATGGTAGACACGCCTGATGGCGAATGCTGGTTTGAGTGCTCGTTTTATGGCGGAAGGGAGTTTACAGGCATCGATGCGATCCAGTGGGCGATAGAAGCGGAAGAGCGGGGAGCAGGGGACATTATGCTGACAAGCATGGACCGGGATGGCACAAAGGACGGATTCGACATCGAACTGACCGCGGCTGTCAGCGACAGCGTGAACATTCCAGTGATCGCATCAGGCGGCTGCGGAAATCCCGAACACATTCTTGAGGTGCTCCGGGACACGAATGCATCGGCAGCCCTTGCTGCGAGCATCTTTCACTTCGGGGAGTACACGGTTGGCGAGGTGAAGGAGTGTCTGCGGGATGGTGGAGTGCATGTCAGGATGTAGCATTGCAGGGATAACGGCGGCAGGAGAGTGACTGATGTCAAGAGACTCACATATCAAGAAGATCCCCATTTTCGAGAGCGTCTTGATGGCGCGGAAAATATGCCCTGCTCTCGATAGAAAATGAGATTATGCCAGAAACATATATGAGTATATGGAATAGATGATCTTGATGATCAGATGCCTTGTGTACATGCGGTGAAAGTGATATGCGTGAAATAACGAACCTTGGCGATTTGAAGGGAAGACTGCAAGCAGGATTTGAGAATAACGAAGAGTCGTTAGAGGCATTTGGGAAGACCTACTCAACCCAGCTAAAAGCATACCTGATAGAGAGCAATCAGAGCATAGTTGGTGCGGGTTGCCCTATCGGGAAGTGGCGAGGACTTGATTCAACTGGTTGGTATGGGAATCAGGATGAAAATCTCCCAAACACGTTGTTTCTGGATGGGACGAGGGAACGAGTGTGGATAGTCTATAGTATACTGGATGCTGCCGAATCGGATCTGGCAATCAAGAACTGGGTTGAAAGCAGAAAAGGACTTGATAGATGCTGGCTATCTAGAAAACAACTGTTGCACTGGGGGGGTATGGAACACTGGAGTCAGAGCGGTCTGGGACTCAGGTTCGCTGATGGTCTTTATCCTGAAGAAGAGGCTGGCAAGTTCAGTCTCAAAGCATGGTATGGGGCAAACCGATATATTGAAGGTCTGGATGAAGTTATTGAGAAAGCAAAGGAGAGATTTGCTATCTATAGCGCAAGGTGGCAGAAAAGAAGAAACGGTTCTGTGGCGATCTCTGCAGAATGGTACAGCAATGGGAAAGCCACCATCAACAGAGCAGTGGATGTTGATGAGGTTCTGTTATCCATTTCCGAGATGGCGAATCGGTACGATGATGCCATCTCTGATGCAACCGAACTTCGCGACACGACCTTATGTGCTTTTGAGATCGATTTCAGTCAGGAGATCGATCTGGGTGCTTTTTCAAATACTGTTGCAAAGGGCACGGGTGACATGAAGCTGTGGTTGGTGGAAACCGAAGCCGAAGCCGACTTCAGAAGGTTCAGGGGCGTGGATCTGCACACTTGGGACCGCGTTTTACTGGACGTTGGTCCCGACTTCGCATATCTCACAATTCCGGGCAAAGGCTGTGTCAATGCAGCACCTCGAATCGCAACCATTCAGGGAGAGGACAACGCTGGAAAAACCTCTATCTTCCATGACGGGGTGGAAATCTTTGCCTGAACAGGATGATCGGATAGTCTTGTGGCGCAACACGATTCAATTGTTCTACCAGTACAATCGACCCAATTTCGTTGGACCTTTCAAAGCTGCCGGATTCAGATATAATGTAGAACCGCTCTTTCTATCTTCTGAGCAGGGTAAAGATTTGGAACCGGATATAGTGGCAAGTTGTGAAACCGGATGGCTGATATTAGAGTTGACAACTGAACCAAAGTCCAAGGAACCGAAACTTGATAAGTTCAGATCGATAGATCCTCGCGACCTTACCAATTATGGACTTTCTGTCCATGACGGTGAACCCGACGTTATGACAAGCCGATTATCGGATAATGTTGATGATGGCCCATATTGCCAGATTACCGTAGATAACATTCTTAAAATAGAAAAAGAAGACTATCTCCAGAACCAACGTCTGAAAGATGAATTGATCAAGGCAGAAGGGATGGATT
>QBUV01000111.1 GCA_013572355.1 Candidatus Methanogaster sp. | reverse complement strand
AGCCGATTATCCCATAGGTCAAGCGTTGTCAGGCTGGTCAGTTCACCAATCTCAGGAGGGGGGGTGGTTAGCTGGTTACCCCCAAGGTTAAGCGTTTTCAGGCTGGTCAGTTCATCGATCTCAGGAGGGAGCGCGGTTAACTGGTTATACGAGAGGTTAAGCGTTGTCAGGCTGGTCAGTTCATCGATCTCAGGAGGGAGCGCGGTTAGCTGGTTATATGAGAGGTTAAGCTTTGTCGCTCCACTCCTTGTGGCTTTTCTGATCTTTTGAAGTGCATACTCATATCCCATAGGCAGTTTCCACCTCTATTCAGTACAGATGTCGGTCTATCCCATATTCAATGTATGGCCAATTGGCGCTTTTCCCTTTGTATACCTTTCAACTACTGCAGACGCTAAAAACACAATTGTAATCGAATCACAGACCGTCTGCACAAGTACACACCGCAACTATACTACTCCTCATCAGTTTTTTGTAACTTCTGGAGCATGTGTGTAGTGTGTGGAGCTTAGAAATGTTTTCGGAGAGTGCTTGTGTAAATCACAAACATCACCAAAGAAGTTCCAAATTACACTTACGGAGTGGTATATATACACGACCATGCCCCTATCGTGTTCGGTTTCCCCCAAAAACCTAATTTTTTTAGGGCAGATTACTTATATACCTAAATGATACATTTGGACATATAAATCAGGATAACTCGGAGAAGGGGATAACATGGATCATCTGGTTCACAGAATCGTGAGATGCACCGCAGCCACCATCGCAGGCAGGAAACCGGCAACATTGATGAACCTCTCGAATGCCAATGGTGGGCTGCTGGACGCATGGGACATTTGCAAGGCAGGCATCTTCGCAGGGTCTGAAATCGAGTATTATGAACTCAAACGGACAGAGAGGAATGCAATAGTTCTATTTTTCAGTCGCAACCGGTTAAACAAAGTCTTGAAGAAGCGATCGGTGAAGCGATTCCTGCAGGGATGCGGATACGAGTCCGGTTCCATCGAATATGCACTGCAGATGCTTGAGCACAGGTATGCCGCCAGCGGATGCCCTCCCGAGATCGGGATCTTTCTCGGCATTCCATTAAAGGACGTTAAAGGATTTATGGGGCTAAGTTCCCTTGAAAATACAAAATGCGGAATGTGGCGGGTGTATGGAGACCCCGCGGCATCCGAACGGATGATGGATGAATACCGCAGTGCCAAAAGCATGGTCTCCGGACGGCTCTTCGCAGGAGAGGACCCCGCGAGCATCATCAGGGGTGGCGGAATCGGGAGTTTCGGATGAACCCGACTTGATCCGGATTGGACTTTCCAAAAAAGAGACCTACAGAACCAGAATCAGAACAAGAACCGCTCCAAATCCCCCAAGCAGAAGATAATCCTTCCCTGCCAGCGCACCGCCATAATAATAGTACTCCCTGTCCCGATGGTAGCATCTCGACTCCAGGGCATCAGAGAGTTCGTCCGCTCTCCGAAATGATCTGCGCAGCAGCGGGACGATCAGCGCGACAAACCCCCGTAGTCCGGCAGGTTTGCATCCTCTCGCTGTCTGCGCTCTCGCAATCGTCTCTTTATCACGCATCAGTCCGGGGATGAGCGCCATCGCCACGCCAACCATGAATGCAAGCTCCCTGCCAAAACCTCCAAGCGGTTTCATGAGGGCGACGAGAGCCATCTTTAACTCCGATTGCGAGGTCGTGTGGAGCAGTACTGTGGTGAAGAGTATCAGGAGAACGAACCTTGCGACCGGAATCGCGGAAGCAACGACGCCGCTTCCCTGCAGGAGCAGATGGGTCAGGAATATCATGGCAAAGAATATTACCATCGGTCGAAGCCCCTTTACGAGACTTGAGGCAGGGATGCCTGCGACGCGTATCAGCAAGAATAGGGCGATCGATAGCAGCCCAAGCCCCAGCGGATCTGCCAGATACACGAGAATGCCGGTTCCAGCGGTCAGCAGCAACTTCGTCCGCGCCTCGATCCTGTGGAGAAGCGAATTCCCTTTCCGGTATGTAGCAAACATCGCTCTCACATCCGGTCCCGGTACGTGGCGTTCGTGCCCTCAAATGTCAGGTTTCCAGCGTCCAGCACCACGACCCGGTCTGCGACCTCGAGAACCTCCCCGATCCGATGGGAGATGTAGATGACGGTCACGCCGCCGCCGCCAGCCCCCTCACCGCGGGTCATCCGCCTGATGGCATCCAGAACCCGCTTCCTTGATCTCTGGTCAAGTCCCGCGGTGGGCTCGTCGAGGATCACGTATTGGGGCTTCATGGCGATCGAGATTGCGAAAGCAGCGAGTCTCTGCTCCCCTGAACTGAGATGGAACGGCGACTCTCCGAGAACACTCCTGTCAAGACCGACCTCATCTATCGCAGAGAGAACCCTTCGCCCTACCGCATTTTCTGGCAAGCCTGCCTTCGAAAGTCCGAAAGCCACCGCCTCCCGGACGGTCCTCTCGAAGAAGAACTCTTCAGGATGCTGGAAAAGAATTCTCACGTTCCTGCCCGGTTCCGGGGGTCTTCCGTCGATTGCGATACTGCCGGAAGCGGGCGTGTCAAGTCCCGCGATGAGGCAGGCAAGCGTTGACTTCCCTGAACC
Organism: Candidatus Methanogaster sp.; assembly: GCA_013572355.1. GTDB lineage: Archaea > Halobacteriota > Methanosarcinia > Methanosarcinales > Methanogasteraceae > Methanogaster_A. The sequence continues at coordinate 17,398 of QBUV01000111.1, read as the reverse complement.
GATCCCACCGACGATGCCCGTGACCCTGCCCTTTCCGATGGTGAGACTGACATCTCTGAGAGCAGGAACCGCCCATTCCGTGCCCGGATTGTAGGTGTGGGACAGGTGCCGTATCCCAATCCCGCAACCCTCCCGGAAAACTCCTGATCCGGGGCCGGTTCTGCGATCTCTAAATTTTCCGCCCCCTTCTCTTCCCCCCCTTCCTTCTTTTCCTTTGTTTGTTTCGTTTGCTTCTTCTGCGTCTTCCACCAATCCTTGCTGCGATATCCTGCCGTCCGAGATCGCAATCACCCTGTGGCAGTTGCTGAGGTCTTCCGGGTTATGCGTGATCTGTATGATCGAGGTGCCGCGGCTGTTCAGTCGAGATATCCTCTGAAGCACGTTTTTCCGGTTGCCAGCATCCAGCATCGAGATCGCCTCGTCAAAAACGATACATGCAGGTTCCATCGCCATGACCGCGGCGATATTCACCAGTTGCTTCTGACCGCCGCTTAAAAGACTGATATTCCGGTCCCGAAGTTCCTTTATTCCAAGCATCCCCAGATAGCTATCGATCCGGCGGTCGATCTCAGATGCGGGAACCCTGATATTCTCAAGCCCGAAGACGATATCCTCTTCCACGGTTTCGCCGACCGCCTGCGCATCCGGGTTCTGGAACACGATGCCCACAGACCGCCTGATCGCAAGCAGACTCTCGCGGTCGCTCGTGGACGCCCCGCCCACCGTGATCCGCCCTTCCTGTGGCAGCAGCAGACCGTTTAAGAGTTTTACAAGCGTCGTCTTCCCGGAGCCGTTGTCTCCGGTGACGCCAAGATACTCGCCTCGTCTGATACGGAGGTTTACATCCCTTAAAATCGGTCTTCCCGGGTACGAGAAGCTTATGCCGGCAAGTTCAATCATCTGATCACCGGACCTGCCAGTCTTGATACGATTAATGCGGCAACCAGTTTGATGGAGTCCCCCGGGAGGAATGGAAGAACGCCGATCACAACCGATTGCGGGACAGATAAACCCGCGACAACGGATAATTGGAAGGCGCCCAGGAGATAGATCGCTGCAAGGCCCGTGATCATAGCGCCAGCTGCGGCAAGCGTGCTTCTGCCAAACGTTTCGGTGACCAATCCTATGACGAATGCAGCGGGGATAAATCCGATGAGATATCCGCCTGTCGGTCCAAGAATGACCCCGATTCCTGACAAACCTCCTGAAAAGACAGGAAAACCGATGATCCCGAGCATCACATACACGATCATGCTCATCCCCGCCCACTTCCTTCCAAGCAGCAGCCCTGCAAGCAGCACAAAGAAGACCTGAAGGGTGATCGGCACAGGGCTTGCCGGGATCGGGACTCTTATGAACGCGCCGATCGCTGTCATGGCTGCAAACATGGATGCATAGATCATCGGTCTTACGCTGGTCTGCTCGTGCATGGTATCGATCCGGTTGTTAACCTGTTCTGTGATAGTGGTTGACAGCAGTATTAAGGTTTGCGGATCGACGCATCGGTTGCGGCTTATGGCGACCGCCGCAGACATAAATCGTTATGCATTGGCTCGAGTAACTTGTGGATAAGATTGGCGCAATCAATGTCAATGGCTGCGTCGCTACGGTGGATTCGATGCCAGCTCTGACCGGCACACCATCATGTTTTAATATCATAATGCTAAAGTTAATTTTAACATCCGTTTAGTAATACACCAATCGGAGGTAACAACAAGACAATGAGCTCAGAAATGTGCATCGTATGCGGACTTCCCCAGGAACTATGCATCTGCGAGGAAGTAGCAAAGGAACAGCAATGGATCACGGTCAAGGTGAAGCGGCGAAGATATGGAAAAGAGGTCACGGTCATCGATGGGATTGACTCACATGAGATCGATCTGCATGAACTCTCGACCTACCTGAAATCCAGATTTGCATGTGGTGGGACTGTGAAAAACGAGACCATAGAACTGCAGGGTAACCACACAGACCGCATAAAGGGTATATTGATAGATAGAGGTTTTTCAGCCAGTCAGATCAAAACATAACATCCCAACATGAAGCGAATCTATCTGGACCACGCTGCCACCACCGCGGTGGATCGCGAGGTCGTGCAGACGATGATGCCTTATTTCACAGAGACGTATGGCAACGCATCAAGTCTGCACTCGTTTGGCAGGGATGCCAGAAACGCGCTCGATGCTGGAAGGCAGACCGTTGCGGACGCACTGGGCGCACAGGCAAACGAGATCATTTTTACATCAGGCGGCACCGAATCCGATAATCTTGCACTGAAAGGAGTCGGGAAGGGGCATATCATCACCAGTTCAATCGAACATCCCGCGATACTCAACACATGCAGGTATCTGGAGGGTCATGGTCGTGAGGTCACGTACGTGCCAGTCGATTCAGATGGCATGGTCGATCCGGGCGACGTTGAATCCGCGATCACCGATGACACAGCACTGATCTCGGTGATGCATGCGAACAACGAGATCGGCACGATCCAGCCAGTTAGCGAGATCGGTTCTATCGCAAAGGATCATGGAATTCTGTTCCACACCGATGCGGTCCAGTCGTTTGGTAAAACAGAGATCGATGTACGGAAGATGAATATCGACCTCTTATCAGTCTCCTCGCACAAGATCTACGGACCGAAAGGGGTTGGCGCCCTCTACATCAGGAAAGGCGTCAAGATCAAACCTCTGATGCACGGAGGTGGGCACGAGATGGGCATGCGCGCAAGTACCGAGAACATATCCGGAATCGTTGGATTTGCAAAGGCGGTATCGCTTGCCGTCGAGCGGTTCGAATCGGATACCAGGCATCTAACAGGGCTTAGGGATATGCTGATTGCAGGAGTGATGGATTCCATCGATGACGTAACCTTAAACGGTCATCCGACAGAGAGACTACCTAACAATGCGAATCTTCGGTTTGCGTTTGTGGAGGGCGAATCGCTCCTGATGCATCTTGATATGAAGGGGATTGCGGTATCCACGGGATCTGCGTGCTCTTCGGCATCACTTAACCCGTCGCATGTGCTGCTTGCGCTCGGGATCGCGCCTGAGGATATTCATGGATCGATCCGGTTCACGCTTGGCAGGGGGAATACTGAAAGCGAGATTGGATATGTGCTCGAAGTGCTGCCAGAGATCGTCGGCAAACTGCGTGCCATGTCGCCGCTTGCAGCGGGGTGACCGGAGAATGGACTACAGCGAGAAGGTGCTGGATCATTTCGCAAATCCTCGAAATGTCGGCGAGATCTCCGATGCCGACGGGGTCGGGACCGTGGGCAATCCGACCTGCGGCGACATGACCACGGTTTACATCAGGGTCAAGGATGGCAGGATCACTGATATCAAGTTCAAGACCTTCGGATGCGCAGCGGCGATCGCAACAGCGAGCATGACGACCGAACTTGCGCTTGGAAAGACGCTTGATGAGGCTCTCGCCATGAGCCGGAACGATGTTGCTGATGCGCTCGACGGGCTGCCTCCTGTGAAGATGCACTGCTCGAATCTCGCTGCTGATGCGTTACATGCCGCGATCGAGGAGTATCTGGCGAAGTCGTGATCATGCACAAAGTCATCGACGACATACTGACCTCCACCCGGCAGAGGGTTGCGGATCTCCATGCCGCAGACACCGACGCACCAAAAAAGATCGAGCACCGGGACATTATACCGCTGATACAACTGCGAAAGCGCGAGAACCGGATCCCTGTGATCGCGGAAGTGAAACCCGGCTCACCAACCACCGACAAGCGCGAGATAACTCCTGATGATGCTGCAAAGATTGCGCAGGAGATGGAGGCGGCAGGTGCAGTTGCGATCTCGGTTCTGACCGAGCCTGCGTTCTTTGGCGGCAGCATGGAGAATCTTTCTGCGGTTCGAAGATCAGTCAGTATTCCGGTACTGAGAAAGGACTTTATAATCGATGAGAAACAGATATACGAGACCGAGAGCGATTTGATTCTGCTGATCGCTGGCATACTCGGAAATGATCTAAAACGGTTTGTCAATCTTGCTCTTACGCGTGGAATAGATCCGCTCGTTGAGGTACACGACAAAGCCGAGCTTGCTGGTGCACTGAACACAGGAGCAAGGATCATAGGCGTGAACAACAGAAACTTAAATACATTGACTGTAGATTTATCAACATCAGAGCATCTGGTTCCATTGATACCTGCCGATCGGATTATCATCAGTGAAAGCGGGACCCGGGGTCCTCCGGATGCTGTGCGTCTGATCCAGGCAGGCGCGGATGCGATCCTTGTCGGGACTGCGGTCATGGACGCTCCGTTTGACAAGACATTAGAACTGGTCGACGCACTCTGACACAGGGAAGTGAGTTATCATGCAACAGAAAGGAAAGATGCCGAAACTTAACCGGGTCACGGATTACATCTGGGACATTCCGATCGATTATATGGAGAAGATGCGGGTGCCCGGCAGATTATTCCTGTCCCCCACCCTACTCAAGGGGCTTGAGATCGGCACCCTTAATCAGACCGCGAACGTCGCAACACTGCCTGGCATCCAGAAGTACTCGATGGCGATGCCGGACGCGCATCCCGGATACGGATTTCCGATCGGAGGGGTCGCTGCATTCGATTCGGAGGAGGGTGTGATCAGCCCGGGCGGGGTGGGCTTCGACATTAACTGCGGCGTCCGCGTCATCCGCACAAATCTGACAGAAAACGATGTTCGCCCGAAGATCAGGAAGTTAGTGGATGCGCTCTTCAGGAACGTCCCGTCAGGTGTCGGCGCAAAGAGCAAACTCAAGGTGTCGGATTCCGAGTTAAGAAGTGTATTCGAGGATGGCGCGGGGTGGGCGGTCGAGCAGGGCTACGGCGTCAGTGAGGATCTCGAGCACTGCGAGGAGAACGGGCGAATCGAGCTTCCAGGAGAACTCAAGGTGAGTGATAAGGTGATGAAGCGGGGGCGACCGCAACTCGGGACACTCGGAAGCGGGAATCACTTTCTTGAGGTGCAGTGCGTCCGTGAAATCTATGATCATAACATTGCAGATGCGTTTGGGATTCACAAGGGTGACATTACTATCATGATCCACTGCGGTTCGAGGGGCGCAGGACACCAGATCTGCACAGAACACCTGCGGGTGCTCGAAAAAGCTTCTCGGAAGTACGAAATCGAACTCGTGGACCGGCAGCTTGCATGTGCGCCCGTGCAGTCCAAAGAGGGACAGGAATACTTCACAGCTATGTGCGCAGGCGCAAATTACGCATGGGCGAACCGGCAGGTGATCACCCACTGGGTTAGGGAGACGTTTCAGCGGTTCTTCGGAAGCGACATCGAGATGGATCTCGTCTATGATGTGGCGCACAACGTCGCAAAACTCGAAGAGCACACAATCGATGGCAAGCCAAAAATGGTGTATGTGCATAGGAAGGGCGCGACACGGGCGTTTCCTGCAGGGCATCCTGACGTTCCGAAGGCGTACCGGAGCGTCGGGCAGCCGGTGCTGATCCCTGGAAGCATGGGCACGCCTTCATACATCCTCTGCGGCATGGAGCGTGCGATGGAGCTCACGTTCGGGAGCGCATGTCACGGCGCAGGCAGGGTCGGGAGCAGGAAGGCGGCAATACGGAAGTATAAGGGGGAGCAGATCGAGAAGGAACTTCTCGCGAAAGGAATCACTGTGAAAGCGACGCATCCAAGCGTGCTTGCAGAGGAGGCGCCAGCGGTCTACAAATCGAGTGCTGACGTCGTCGATGTCGTGCACCGGTTAGGGGTTGCGTGCAAGGTCGCGCAGGTCGTGCCGATAGGGGTTGCGAAGGGGTAGGTTGATAGCCAGAGAGCATCACATCGGCAAAAGACATAAAACGTGTGACACCGTATTTCTCTGAAATGTTTCTCAAATTCAAAAGCGAAGTCGAGTCCGTGCTAAAAAAGGCACTCGACGCGTCCGGATACCAGATTGATGACCTCCACATCGAGGAATCCGCACACGCCGATCTTGCATCGTCGCTTTCGTTCAGACTGGCACCTGCATACCGGCAAAGTCCGGCAGCCATCGCGGACGTTATCGCGGATGCGATCACGATCCCGAAAGACTCACTGGTCGGAGACGTGCAGGCAGTGGGTGCGTATATCAATTTCTTTGCCAGCAGAAAGTTCATAGACGATACGGTGCACGAGATCTTTCTGAAGAAAGAACGCTACGGCACCGGTCACGGGAAAGGGAAGGTGATCATCGAACACACCTCCGCAAACCCAAACGGTCCGTTGCATGTCGGGCACATCAGGAATTCGGTCATCGGCGACACTCTCGCAAGGATTTTGAAGACGGCGGGCTATGATGTGGAGATCCAGTACTATGTCAATGACATGGGCAGGCAGGTCGCAATCGTTGCGTGGGCGATGGACCGTTTCGAATTTGACGATCAAAAGAAGGCGGATCATGCCATTGCGGATGTGTACATCCGTGCAAACCGGGAACTCGGGGAGGATCCCGATCTGGTCGGCCAGATCGATGAACTGATGCAGGGAATCGAACGTGGTGACGCAGAGATGATCGAGCGGTTCGGCAGTGCCACTGAACTTGCGGTCTCAGGGATCACATCCACGCTCGAGCGGATGAACGTCCATCATGACCGGTTTGTACACGAGTCCAGGTTTGTGAAAGGCGGCGAGGTATCCGACCTTGTAGGGGAACTTAAAGGTTTGGGACTTACCGAGATCGACGATGGTGCTCTCGTGGTCCCGATGCCGACGTTCGACAAGGATCTTGTGATCCTGCGGAGCGACCAGACCTCGGTCTATGTGACCCGTGATCTTGCATATCACCGGTGGAAGGCGGAACAGTGCGACCGCATGATCGATGTTCTTGGCGCTGATCACAAACTCATCTCCAGCCAGTTGTGCTACGTTCTAAGCGCGTGCGGGGTAAAAGAGCCAGAGATCGTTATTTTCGAGTTCGTATCCCTTCCTGAGGGGTCGATGAGCACCCGTGCAGGCAAATTCATCTCTGCCGACGAACTGCTCGACGAGGTCGAGAAGCAGGCGCTAACAGAGGTCACGAAGCGCAGACCCGATGCAAAAGAGGATTTCAGAAACCATGTCGCAAAAGAGGTCGGCATCGGTGCTGTCAGGTACGATATCGTGAAGGTCACGCCGGAGAAGGCGACGACCTTCGACTGGGAGAGTGCGCTTGACTTCGACAAACTCGGAGCGCCGTTTATACAGTACTCCCACGCAAGGGCGTGCAGCATCCTTGAAAAGGCACCACGCATCCCTGAATCGATCGACCCTGCCAGACTTGCCGAGGACGCCGAGATCTCGTTTGTGAAAGAGCTTGCCAGGTTCTCTTATGTGATCGATCTTGCGTCAAGAGAGTTAAAACCGCACATCGTGGCGATCTACGCACGGGAACTTGCCGAGGCGTTTAACCAGTTCTACAGGTTGTCACCGGTCTTAAGCGCGCCCGATGACGTGCGTGATGCCCGCATCGGGCTTGTCGAGTGCGCACGGATCGTGCTTGCAAGTACGCTTGGTGTGCTCGGGATCGCTGCGCCAGAATCGATGTGATTTCTGGCAAGCGATGCTGCCCGCTTCGGCGCCGCGGAAAGATGGGCACAAGATTGAGACGTATCAGTCTAACATGAGCTTTATTCAGGAGATTTTATACGACATTTGGGTGTGTTTGACTCCATTCCCCCCTCAAAGAGGATGCGGCTCGAACACTCTCAGGCAAGTTTACAACCCATCGACGAAAAGTTTATGGCATATCTGATAGCCATTGGTAAAACCAAGCAGATATGTTCTAAAACAAATAAGTTGATTACCATGGGATTCCCGAAGATGTCCCTTGCGATCAGCACGCGCGGAGACATTATACCACCATGCACACAGCGCGCAAAACAATCAGGCGCCTCTCACTTACGCGAGATCATCTATGCTCTGTTGGAGGGTCAATGCACCGAGTGAGTATGGTGTGCATTGTCGTGCTGCTTGTTCTGGCGTGTCTCTCCGGTGTTTCGGCTGCTGACAGCTGGCACCAGTTCCAGAAAGACTCCCTGAACACTGGAATCACATCGGACGCCACACCAACAGCCGACCCCGTGCTCGTGTGGAGTGCGTTTACGCACACGAGCGAGTGTGGCACTGGAATCGATGCACCCCCCATAATCGCAGGAGATCTTGTATATGTGTATGACGTAAATGGCACACTACAGGCATCTGATAGGATAAACGGTACTCTGATATGGCGTAACGAGACTTCTGTAGGGTTCCAATCATCAACTCCGGCGTATGGAAACGGAAAGATATTTGTTGCATCGAGCGCAGGTGATATGTACGCATTCAACGCAGCAACAGGTGAAGATCTCTGGAAGAAACATGTGACTGACAGGAACTTCGAATGTCCGGTAACGTACCATGACCATAAGATCTATGTCGGGGAGGGGCTCTCTGGCGGTGTCAGAACAAAATATTACTACTGCTATGACGAGAACGGAAACGAACTCTGGAAACACGCAACCGATGACACCGCGGGGTTTCTGTGGTGCGGTGCATCGGTCGTAGAGAACTACCTTGTGTACCCGGTGCATGAGGGGGGACTGATAAGCGTTTATCTTGAGAACGGAACTCTCAGAGATGAGCTCGATCTGAAATCCGGTCTTTCGTTCAGCAGGTCCGATCTCGGGCGCATCCGTGCGTCCGTGTCATACTATGACGGGTATGTGTACACAACATCTGAAAAATCGCAGACGATCGGATATGTGTGGAAGGTCGGGTTCGAGGACGGGCGGTTCATCGATGATGGCTGGAGTTCCTGTATCGGGTTTTCGACGTCAACGCCTGTGATCCATGACGGACGGGTCTACGTTGGTCAAGGTGGGCATGAACACCCAGCAGGAAACCTCACTTGCCTTAATGATTCAAATGGTGAGTTGATCTGGCAGTATACCGTACCAAAAGGCGTAAAATCCTCGCCTGCCCTCTCGATCGGCGATGACGGTACATACATCCATTTCACGACAGCGATGAGCGGCGGATCGCTCTACTGCCTGCGGGATTGCGGCGACTCTGCGGAGCTTGCATGGAAGTACAATCCACCGGACGACGGATATATCCTGCAGGGGGCTGCCATCTCTGACGGGCTTGTGTACTTTGGAACCGACGGCGGATATGTCTATTGCATCGGAAGAAGAGGCGATCTCAATCATGATGGTTCGGTTACGCCAGCGGATGCTCTGATTGCACTTCAAATGGCGGCTGGAGCAGTTCCTGCTGCTGTGCTGGTGGGCGATATGACTGGTGATGGCAGGGTGACCTCACTTGATGCTCTGATGATCCTGCAGGCAGTGGCGGCAGGTCGGAGCCGGATATAGTATGAAGGTTATGTTGTTTTGTGATACAGAAACTTTTAAGTAAGACGATTTGTATGATGCACAGGCAACTATCATAGACATTAGTCAAGTAACATGGAGATACAACTTATGAACAGAAAAACATTAATGATACTGATATTGACGATGGTGACGCTTGCGCTCACCCTACCACTGGCGTCCGCATCCGGCTGGGCGCAGTTCCACGGTAATGTAAAGCACACAGGATATTCAACATCAAACGCACCTGTCACAAACCATACGGCATGGATCAGTGATGACATCGGCGCCGATTTCCCGTCATCCCTGACGATAGCGGATGGACAGGTGTTCGTCTATTGCGGGGATCATCTTGTCAGTCTGGATGAATACACGGGAACGGTTCTCTGGAATGTCCCAGTCAATGCGACCCCCAAAGTATGCGGATCGTGGGTCACTCCCGCGTATCACGGTGGTCACGTCTTTCTCTCTGCAAACGAGTCCTGCTGCTTTGATGCGGTAGACGGATCCCGGATATGGACGTTTGAACCGCCGACCGGAAAGGGCGCGGTCGATGGTGGATGCGCCATTGCAGAGGGTATGGTCTTCACAAGCGACTGGGATGGAAGCCACTACTACTGCTTAAGCGTTGCAGACGGCACCGAGATCTGGAATTTCATGGTGGACGGAAATGCTCAATCGACTCCTGCGGTATCGGTTGCGGACGATCGGGTATTCTTTGGTAGTTACGCCTACATCTGTGAAGACGGCGGAGTTGCCTACTGCGTGAATATGACGACAGGAGATGAGATCTGGAACTTTACCACTGACAATTCGATCTGTGGGTCTGTAACCGTCGGAGACGGGGTGGTATACTTCACAGAATATAATTTCTATGGCGATGGTGCACTCTATGCGCTGTACTCGGAAAACGGGACCGTCAAATGGAATAAAACCATAGAGCGTTCGGATTCCACACCTGCACTGGTGGATGGAAGACTGTACGTCTCAGGAGGTTATGGGGGTCCGGATAACAAGTTCACAGACCTTTTGACATACTGCTTTGATGCATCGACCGGAGACCTGATCTGGAATACGTCGGTTGCAGATGAGATCGGCGACTGGAAATGCTCTCCTGCGTATGCTGATGGAATGGTCTTTGCAGGAAGACCAAAACCGAACAGCATGGATTTCGAGGGTACGTATGCGCTCAATGCGAGCACGGGCGAGATTGTGTGGAGCTATCCTGAAGGCGGCGCATCGCCGGCTGTGGATGACGGCATGGTCTTTACTATAGGCGGCGGGAAGGTGTATGCGTTTGGCAGCTCGATCCAAGATTGGGCGCAGTTCCACTACGATGTCGCAAACACTGGCAACTCACCTGCAGATGCACCTGACACGAGCCACACGAAGTGGATAAGCGAAAACATCACTGCAGCGGAAGGCTCGCAGGCGATAATCGTTGGAGATCGCGTATTTGTGTACGCAAGTGCAGCAGGCGTCGATGATGCGATATACGCGCTCAACCGTGCAACAGGCAGTGTGGAATGGAGCGCAACGTTCCCAGGCGAAACAAAGGATTGGGGTTCATCGACAACCCCTGCATACGCTGACGGCGTGGTCTTTGCGGCTGCCGGATACAATGTCACCGGATTCGATGCTGCAACCGGAACGAAATTGCAGGAGATTGCGTTCCCTGATGGCGGGTACCTCAGCAATGGCGGCGTAACGGTTGCTGACGGGATGGTCTTTGTCGGAAGCGGCAATGGTGCGAACTACTACGCGCTCAACGCGAGCGACCTTACCGAGACCGTCTGGAACTACACCATCACTCGGTCTCGTGCGTACTCGACGCCAGCGGTTGCGGATGACAGGGTCGTATTCGGCGACGCGGGATTTAGCTTTGATGACGGATACCTGTATTGCGTCAACGAGTTTAGCGGGGACCTCGTCTGGTCTACAGGACTTACAGGACTGGTCTGGGGCTCTGCCACAATCGATGCTGCGAATAACAGGGTTTACGTCGCAACCGCGGTTGATTGGGATTATGATGGGGGCAAACTCTACGCGCTTACGTTTGATACAGGAGCGGTCCAGTGGAGTGCTGACATCAACTACACGAGCAGTACACCTGCGGTCTCTGGTGAGTATATCTATGTAGCTGCAAGCGGTGCAGCACCGGGAGTTACGTATTGCTTTAATTCATCAGGAGCCCCCCAGTGGAATGTCCCTACCGGAAGCCGGAAGATATCGCCAGTAGTTGCAGATGGTAAACTCTTCACCGGTAATGTCGGACTTAGCGGCATGACATCTGCAGGTACGGAAGGAATCAACGCTTACAATGCAGCAACAGGGGCACTGATCTGGCAGCATGAACACGCAGGCTCATCGCCATCGGTTGCGGAAGACGCTGATGGCAGTGGCATCGTTGTGAGCATCGGGACAGATGGCATGGTGTATGCGTTCGGCGGTGAGGTGATGATGGGCGATGTCAACAACGACGACGAAGTCACCGCCGCAGATGCGGTCATCGCACTTCAGATGGCGGTCGGAGCAGTTCCTACCAACGAAGAGGCTGACGTGAACCGCGATGGCGCGGTAACATCGCTTGATGCGCTGATGATCATGCAGGCGGTAGCAGGAGCGATTACAATCTGATTGGTGTCGCCATGCCCCTGATAGCCAGATCGATCGCAACAACCACCGTTGCTCTGCTGATCGCAATATCGGTACTTCTGCTGCCCGCGGCGGCAGAGTACCCGATGTTCCACAATGACCCGCAGCGCACAGGAAACGTGAGCGGGTATGCGCCTGTCACCGGCAATTTGCTCTGGAAAACGCAGCCATCGTCGACAGGAGATGGTTACATCGGAGGCGGCGCAAGCATAGTCGATGGGCGCATATACGTCTCGAACTGGCCTAGTTACCCGGTGGGTGGAGATCTGGGGTTCTTCTGTCTGAACGAGACCGATGGAACGGTCCTCTGGAGTAATCCGATCGGCGGTTTTGGTGGAGTCTCAACTCCCGCAGTATCTGGAGACCGGGTTTTCGTGGGCTCATACACCGGCGATCTATACTGCGTGAATGCATCGGATGGAACCACAGTCTGGAACAGAACGATCGAACTGAATCCAGCATGGTATGGCGTGGGATCATGTCCGCTCATCTACGAGGACACGGTATTCGTGAACACGGCGTCTGATGGTGCGCTATTCGTGTTTGATCTCGATGGAAACGAGTTGTGGAATATCACAACCGGAAATTATGGGCAATATCTGCCGGCAGTGGCGTATTGCATCTCGCCAGCCGCGCACGACGGAAATGTCTTCTTCGGAGGTGCGGGACCCGCGCTCTATTGTGTAGATATCGCAACACACGCTGAAATCTGGAACTTCAGCACATCTGGCACCGTCTCGACCACGCCCGCGATCGACGGAGAGATGGTATTCTTCACTACCGATGAACCTGACAAGAGACTGTACGCACTTTATTTGAATGGGAGTGAAGCATGGAACCTGTCAATGCATTGCAAGCTCTCATCACCCGCTGTGGCTCACGGCAGGGTGTACATCGGCGATCTGAATAAATATCTCTACTGCCTCGATGCAGATGATGGAAGCATAATATGGAGTGAATCTGTTGGTGGGGAGATTAAATCATCCCCAGTAATTACTGGAGGAATGGTGTACACCGCAGCCAACTGTGGGGCGGGCACGGTCTATGCTTTCGATGCAGATACAGGCGATCTGATATGGACTTATGACACTGGCAACTTTAACATGGCACAGCCCGCAGTATCAGACGGAACCCTCTTCATCGGCTCAGACTCTGGTTACCTGTATGCGTTCCGCGATCCGCCCATAAACGGTGATCTCAACCACGATTGGGCAGTCACAACAGCGGATGCGGTGATCATACTTCAGATGGCGGTCGGAGCGGTTCCTGCCATCGATGAAACCGATATGGATGGCGATTGCCGGGTGACCTCGGTCGACGCGCTGATGATCCTGCAGGTGGCGGCAGGCAGTATCAACGCATAACCGGATACGTTTAAGTTAAAACAACCATCATGATCCAACCATGAACTCGAAGACCACAACAAAAATAGCAGCCATAGTTCTGCTGGTGCTTGCACTCACCACAACGATCGCATCTGCAGACTACCCGATGTTCGGGCTTGACCCACAGCGCACAGGAAACGCAAGCGGAGATGCGCCGCTTGCAAACATGCGGCTATGGGAGACGAAACCCGGAGCAGGTTACATCGGAGGCGGCGCAAGCGTAGTCGGCGGCAGGGTCTACGTATCGACATGGCCCACAATGACTCCGGCTCTGGATATTGGACTTGGATTGTACTGTATAGACGAATCAGATGGAAGCGAAATCTGGAACAATTCGATCGGAGGAACTGGTGGTGTCTCGACACCAGCAATCGCTGGCGACAGGGTATTTGTCGGATCCTGCAGCGGGGATCTGTACTACGTGAACGCAGGCAACGGAACCACGATCTGGAACGTAACCATTGACCCGGATCCCGGATATTATGGTGTCGCATCATCACCGCTCATATATGACGAGGTGGTCTATGTGGTCAGTCATTCGGATGGAATATTACATGCCATCGATTTCGATAGAGTCGAGCAGTGGACATACTCTGCGTCAGGCAATTCTAACACGTATATGTCAGCTGCAACCGACGGCAGCAGAATCTTCTTTGGTGGCGGGAAAGCTATGCACTGCGTTGATATTGAAAATCAGACCGCAACATGGACTTATCCCGTGTCACGTATGGTGACTACAACACCTGCTGTCGAGGACGGGGTTGTGTACTTTGCAACCGGGAAGGGTGAGAAGAAACTGTATGCGGTCAACACGACGACAGGAGACCTTGTCTGGAGCAGGTATCTCTATGGCTCGATCTCCTCGCCAGCGATATCAAACGGCAGGATTTACATCGGAGACGATGACTGGAGACTCAACTGCTTCAATGCGAGCAATGGAAGCGAAATCTGGAATCAGACACTGGGGGGACGATGTAAATCATCGCCAGTCGTTGCAGGTGGCATGGTGTACACCGCAACCAACTATGGCAAGGGCACGGTTTACTGTTTCGATGCCGACTGTGGCACACCGAAATGGAGTTATGATACCGGCGACTTTGTCATGGCGCAGCCATCGGTCTCTGACGGAATTCTCTTCGTCGGATCAGACACCGGATACCTGTACGCATTCGGCATCTGGAAGGGTAATACGGTGCTCCTTAAGGGCGAGACCCTGAATGTCACGGCAGAGAACAGCGGAGCAAACTACACGATCAGCCATACCACCGCACTCGGTGCATTCGTCAAAACCGCAAGGCACGAAGGTTTTAATTTTACGATCAACGACTCCGCTTATGCGGTAAACGGCACACTATTCATCGATTCGATCGCAGATGTATCGAATGATGTTGCAGGAGGAAACTGCTGGCATTACTGGGTGAACTATCCGAACAGTTCAAAGCCTGACAGATGTGCAAACGAGTACGAACTGGATGATGCAAGTGATGCCCGCGATGTGGTCACATTCTATTACGGCGGTGTGACGAGTAGTCCGGAAGATGCTGCAATGGCGCTCGAGATCACAACCCAGATCATCGAGGAGAAGCCAGAAGTGATCTTCATCACGGTTGAACGCCACGAATTCATCGAAAGTGCATCTGCCGGAAGCAATCTAAACATCACACTCCTTCACCCCTCGGAGGTTTCGAGCGAAATTGATCTCTCACGGTATGATCTGATATTTCTCGAACACCTGGGTGGTACTGCTGCCGAAAACCTGAAGAAACCGATTGAAGACGCAAATAATACGGGAATTCATATCATCTGCATCCACTCGGGAGGGTACAATGACGAGCTTGGGAATGTCAATCTGACCAAACATCCGTTTATCCCCCAGTACTGGGACAACTACGATGAGGGGAATATCGCACGGCTGCTGACGTATCTTGAGGTTAACTTCTGCGAGTTGATCGGGGACGTAAAGGATCCGATCCCGATCCCGAAAGCATATCTCCTTCATCCTGATACTTCGGAAATTTTCCTGAATACAACTGAGTACCTCAAATGGTACGGGAACGAGACCAGATCCGGCTATCGGTACAATCCCGATAACTTAACGATCGGTGTCACAATCTGGCATACGGCTGTCAGATCGCATGAGATACCAAAACTCGTCCATGCACTGGAAGCGAGAGGCGCAAACGTAATCCCGATCGCATTTGTAGATACCAGGGATATGAAACGGTTCTACATCGTAAACAACGAGACGGTTGTGGATGCTGTAATCTCTGTAAAATCGTTTCGGATATATCTCGATGATCCGGATCAGGGGGTAAGAGACCTTGCGACGCTGAACGTGCCTGTGATGCGGGCGCTTCGGTTGTACTACATAGCGCCAGCCGAGTGGCATAACGAGACGAGTCATGGGATCTCGATCATGGATCTCGGCTTTCAGGTGGGACTCCCTGAAATGGACGGCATCATCGATCCGATCGTGATCGCGGGTAAGAACGCGTCAGATAGCGAGTATCAGCCCATCGATGAGCAGATCAACTGGACAGCGAATAGGGCGATCGGCTGGGCGCATCTGAACAGCACCCCGAAGGGGGATAAGCGGATCGCGATGATCTACTACAATCATGGCGGCGGCAAGGACAATCTCGGCGCATGTTACGCCAATGTCCCACCGAGCCTCCAGAATATCTTAAACGCCATGAACCGGTCAGGGTACACCGTTGAAGGCGAGATTCCAAACGAGACCGAGCTTGTCGGGATGATGACGCTTAATGGAACAAACATCGGGACATGGGCGCCAGGCGAACTTGAAAGACTCGTTGAATCCGGAACAGCAACCCTGATCCCTGTCGAAACGTATCTCGGATGGTTCGGCAAACTCGATGATGAGCGGCAGGAAGAGGTGAACGAGCGGTGGGGCGAGCCGCCCGGAGAGATCATGACGTGGGAGAACAAGACGACAGGAAAAGAGTATTTCGTGATCCCGAAGCTCTCCTTCGGAAACGTGATTCTTACGCCACAGCCTACGCGTGGCTGGCTCCAGAACAATACTGTGCTGTATCATAGCAAGGATGTCCCGCCGCACCACCAGTACATCGCGTTCTATCTCTGGCTTAAGCAGGAGCAGGGATCCGGCGGGTTCGGTGCTGATGCGATCATGCACTTTGGAAAACATGGAACCCAGGAGTGGCTTCCCGGGAAGGAGTCGGGCTTATCCGCTGATGATTGTTGGCCCGCAATCCTGATCCAGGACCTGCCTGTGATCTACCCGTACATCGTGGACAACATCGCTGAAGGAACGCAGGCAAAGCGGCGGGGAAGCGCAACGATTATTACGCACATGACGCCCCCGATCGTTGCTGCAGGACTCTACGGGAATTATACAAACCTGTTAGAGACGACATCGTTCTATCTGGCTGCTGGTGGCGATGCTGCCGTTAAGGAGGAGTACAAGAAGACGATCACATCGGAATGCGAGGAACTGCATCTTGACGACGATCTCAAGGCCGACCTGACCAATCTGACTGATGCTGAATTCGATGATTTCGTCGTGAAACTTGAAGGGTATCTCTACGACCTGAAGACTGATTTCATGCCTTATGGCTTGCACACGTTTGGTGAGCCTCCAGAGGGTGAACCGAAAGCATCCCTCATCATCTCGATGCTCCGCGACGGGTACAAGAGAGAGGTTGCACGCATGATAGGATACGAGGGCTATCCCCATTCCAGACAGGTAGCGAACGAATCGAGACTGGATAACTGCACCATGCAGCTCATCGAGGAGGTTCTCAATGAGACAGTTCCCAATGAGACAAATATCCTGAAAATACAGATGCGTGTGCTCAACCAGTCAAGCGACAACCTCACCACATACCTGAACCGTGCGGATGGATTCTCAGATAACATCGCAAACTGCACGATCGAGGTTTCCAGGACACTTGATGGGTTCGACGGTGGATACATCCCGCCGTCTTCGGCAGACGACCCGATAAGAGACCCAAACACGCTCCCCACCGGGAGAAACTTC
>QBUV01000001.1 GCA_013572355.1 Candidatus Methanogaster sp. | reverse complement strand
GAATAAACCATTCCATCACTCAATTGCTTTAAAATTTTAATCTTTATCTCATCGTTAATATTTAGTTTCATCTACTCTCTTGAAAATCAGACCAACATCTTTATATAGGATAATTGTGTGTTTACGGTAGGACTAACGTGGATACGTTGGTTATATGAGAGGTGAAAGAAGGATGAAGAGGAACATGGCAGGCGAGATTGCACCGGCTGGTGCGCGTGAGTCGACCGAAATGCTTATGTGGAGGGGGGGCGTGGTGGAATTAGCCCCTTTGAGCATGTTACGGATTATGGCGGATGAGGGGCGGAGGTAGAATCATGGCGAAAAGAAAATGTGATGTATGCGGTAAAGAAAAAGATGTAGGATGGCCTGGAGCAAAGCGATGCAAACATTGCGGTGCATTTCTGTGTAGTAACTGTGGAAGTGGCAAATCGACCTGCCCATTTTGTCATAAGTCTTATTGAACTATGACTAATCAGAACATGGTGGCCGTATGATAAAGT
>QBUV01000002.1 GCA_013572355.1 Candidatus Methanogaster sp. | reverse complement strand
GGGTGTCCGGATGATAGATATATGCTTTTGGAACCGGGACCGGCTCCTTTATGTTACCGATCAAGCCGCAGAAGTTAACCTCAAGATACGTCAGCAGCCGTGCGATATTCTCCTCGGCATAGTTGTCCCAGTACTCCTCGATGACCCAGTGTTCAATCAGGTTGACATTTCCGAACTCGTCATCATACCATTCCGAGTGGATGCAGATGATTGGAATTCCACTTGCATTTGCGGTCTCGATCGGACCTTTCAGGTTTTCGGCAGCGCTACCACTGATATGCTCAAGGAATATCAGGTCATATCCAAGAAGATCGATTCCGTTCCGGACATCAGCTGGATTGAGGAGTGTGATGTTAAGATTGCTTCCAGCGGATGTGCTTTCGATAAAGTCGTGACATTCGACCGTGATGAAGATTGCTTCCGGTTTTTCATTGATTATCTGGGTCGTGATCTCGACACTCATTACGGCATCGACCGGAGTACTCGTCGCACCGCCGTAGTAG
>QBUV01000003.1 GCA_013572355.1 Candidatus Methanogaster sp. | reverse complement strand
CGGAAAAGTCGCGTTGATTTTCTTGAGATTATTCTGCTCGGCCCCCTTGACTGATATGCAATATTTGAGATTTACCTTACGCCGTTTCGCCGGCAGTTCGATTCGCCGCTCGCCGGAGAGGTATTGGCCGGTAATCGAGTGATTGTTTTTAATGATGTCTTTGACTGTACCCTGGGCCACGACCTCGCCGCCCTGTACGCCGGCCGCCGGACCGATATCCAGCAGATGGTTCGCCGCGTACATCGTGTCTTCGTCGTGCTCTACTACTATTACAGTATTACCCAGTTCGACTAATTGACGCATTGTGTGAATGAGTTTCTGGTTATCACGATGATGCAGTCCGATACTCGGCTCATCCAGTACGTAACACACACCCACCAGTTTCGAGCCTACCTGCGTTGCCAATCGTATCCGCTGTGCCTCACCGCCCGAAAGTGTCCCGCTCATCCTGTCTAATGTCAGATAATCCAGTCCGACATTTACCATAAATTCCAGCCGGTTACGCAGTTCT
>QBUV01000004.1 GCA_013572355.1 Candidatus Methanogaster sp. | reverse complement strand
TCACAAGTATGAAGGTCTGGTTGTGCTCGCGGTTTAATTTGCGCAGCAGTTCATAGATATTATCGCTGGCCTTTGAGTCAAGGTTCCCTGTGGGCTCGTCCCCGATAACGATACTGGGTTTATTTGCCAGCGCCCGTGCAATAGCGACCCGCTGGTTCTGGCCCCCTGACAACTGGTTGGGCCTGTGTTTCATCCGATCGCCCAACCCGACTTCATCAAGTATCTTGCGGGCGATCTCACGTGCCTGTGACGATTTAATACCGCTAATAAGCAGCGGCATCATCACATTTTCAAGAGCATTGAAATCGGGCAGCAGGTGATGGTACTGGAAAATGAAGCCCAGTTCCTTGTTCCTTGTCCGGGAGCGCTGTTTATCAGACATTTGCGTGACATCGACCCCGTTCAACAAAATGGTGCCGCTGGTGGGTGTGTCAAGAATACCGATCTGGTTTAGCAGTGTACTTTTGCCAGAACCGGAAGGACCGATAATTGACAAAAACTCACCCCTGACAATATCCAGGTCCACTCCG
>QBUV01000005.1 GCA_013572355.1 Candidatus Methanogaster sp. | reverse complement strand
CCGGCCTTAATCACCTCGATAAAGTCATCAGCATCGACCAGTCGCCCATCGGAAGAACCCCGAGATCGAATCCGGCAACGTATACGGGATTTTTTACACCCCTCAGAGAGCTATACAGCAAACTTCCCGAATCGAGAGTGCGCGGCTACAAACCCGGACGGTTCTCCTTCAATGTCAAGGGAGGGCGATGCGAGCGATGCAAGGGCGCCGGTATCATCAAGATCGAGATGCATTTTCTGCCGGATGTGTATGTCCCCTGCGAGGAATGCAGCGGCAGGAGATACAACCGCGAGACACTCGATATCCGCTACAAGGGTCTATCTGTCTCGGACGTTCTCGATCTGACATGCGACGAGGCGCAGGAATTTTTCGAGAACATACCGATACTGAACCGCAAGCTGCAAACCCTCATCGAAGTGGGACTCGGTTATATTCATCTCGGACAGCAGGCGACGACACTTTCGGGCGGTGAGGCGCAGAGAATTAAACTCGCGAGCGAACTGTCACGGGTAAGCACAGGGCGGACGCTC
>QBUV01000006.1 GCA_013572355.1 Candidatus Methanogaster sp. | reverse complement strand
AGGAAACGGCGTCATAGCGTGTTCAAAACTGGGTATCGATCCGGGGCGGACCAAGGAGCGTTATGGAATCCATCCGCTTGCTCCGGTCGTCTTTTTCATCGGGAGGATGGTTCACCAGAAGGGCGTGGATCTGCTTATAAAATCGATACCCAGTGTCCTTCGTCATCGGTGGGACGTTAAATTCATATTCGCAGGTGAGGGCGGGTTCAGGCAGAGGTACGAGGAACTCGCACGAGAACTCGGCGTCTATCAGTCGTGCAGATTTCTCGGATATGTCTCGGATAAGGAACTGAATGAACTGATGAACCTCTGCGACCTGCTCTGTGTGCCGAGTCGCAATGAGCCGTTTGGGATCGTGGTTCTCGAGGGATGGAGCCTCGGAAAGCCGGTTGTCGGAACCGTTGCAGTGGATATCGTTGACAACTGGAAGGACGGGATCAAGGCATACCTGCAGCCAGAGTCGATCGCATGGTGTATTAATTATATGCTTGATAATCCGGATCTGATGGAAAAGATGGGGGAAACCGGAAAGAAACGGGTAA
>QBUV01000007.1 GCA_013572355.1 Candidatus Methanogaster sp. | reverse complement strand
GGGAGTCGTAATACCCTGCCTCGTTCCGTTTAATCTCAGATAGAGCTTGTAAAACCGCGCTTAAAGTCTCTTGAAGCTCGCTTTCCGGAACACGATTGGCTTCGATTCCATCCAGTATACGCTGCACGGTAGCCAATTGATTTTGATTGAGCCGCTGAACGACCGTAGAGATGATCGTTTGCTCGCTGTCGTCGAAACGGGCAAGCAGAGTTTTGCGAAAGTCATCCAAATCATCCTGCATGGCTTTCTGACCGCTCAGAAGACCATCCAGTTTGGCGTCCATCTGCCGCAACATATCTGCGGTGTCCTGCATCCCTGCTGGCGGCTCGCCGGCCACCTGCCCGCGCAGTTCATCGTACTCCTGCTGGTAACGGCTCAAGGACTCGCGCTGGCGTTCAATCTCCCGGCGATATCTTGCCAGACGGCGTGGATCGGTCTCGTATCGCTGTTCATTCTCGTAATCGTTGAGCAGGTCCATATCCTTGCGGATGTTATCTGCAAGTTGTTGTATTCGACGTTCGATCAGCATTGATTAACCTCCTGAA
>QBUV01000110.1 GCA_013572355.1 Candidatus Methanogaster sp. | reverse complement strand
CTCTTCGAATGCGCGGGTATACTCGGCATCGCCTGATCCTCTCGGAAGCGGCACGTTAAGCGTGTAACCCTGCCCTGCCCCGGCTCCGGTCTCGTCTGATGATCCGGTTCCGGGATAGTGCGGATACTGGTGAACCGAGAAATAAAAGACCGATGGATCATCGTAGAATGTGTGCTGCGTGCCGTTTCCATGATGCACATCCCAGTCCACAATGAGCACTCGCTCATATCCGATCTTTTGGGCATGTCTCGCCCCGATCGCGATGTTATTGAAGAGACAGAACCCCATCCCGCGATCCGGGAGCGCATGATGCCCTGACGGGCGGACAAGCGCGAACGCATTCTCGCCATCCGCTGCAAGATCGACGGCACGGATCATCCCGCCCGCGGCGAGCAGTGCGGCACGGTACGAGTCCTTGCAGAGAACTGTGTCAGGATCGAGCGGCATTTCACGCTCTGAGTATTCCCTAACTTTTGTTATGTAATCCGGATCGTGGACATACTGTAGCTCTTCGATGGATGCCGGCTCTGGCTTGACCTTATGCAGGTCGATCCCGGAATCCTCGATCAGTTGCATGATCGCGATCAACCGCTCCTTCCGCTCCGGATGGTTTCCGGTATCGTGCAGCAGGTAATCGGGATGGTAGACGATTGCGGTCATTCAGTCGTCGGTGCCTTTAAAATTTCGATCTGGTTTTCAAGATCTTTGATCTTGTCGTTCAGATCGTCAATATTATCTTCCAGATCTTCGATCTTGTCTTCCAGACCGTTTATCTTGTCTTCCAGTTGAACGTTTTTAAATTCCAGTTTGCTCTTGTCATCCTTCAGATTATCGACATCTCTTTCCAGATTTTCTTTCTGCCTGTTCAACGATTTAATCGCCTCATTCGCCTCTGCAAGGTCGGTCTGGAGTCCTACCTTCTCGGTCTCGACCTCCTGATACTTACCTCCAAGCACATCCTCCCGCTCCTCCGAAAGACTCAGGTTCTGGAGAGCAGCGTCCAGAAACATCTCCTTCTCCTGATAGTCCATCATCGTCTTCTGCAAGGTATCGTTTGAGACTTCGTACTTTGATTGCAGATCAGTGTAGGTGTACTGGTAGTACACGCTGGCTGCTGCAATCCCCAGGCATAGCAGCATGATGAGTCCGAGCAGCGAGAAACTGACATCTCTTTTCATCGGTTATGCTTTTTGGTAAAACCCTTATAAATCACTTCGCATAGTCCTGCCCTGTCGGACTCCCACGATATCAATCTCTGATGCGTACACCGCAAACACGTATCCGATGCCGCCACCACGACCAACATCTTTTTTATCATGGCGCGGTCATTACGTAAATGAGTAACAGAGGAAGATGATACGAGATGCCATTTACAATACTTAAAAAGCGAGAACTCGTCCCGACGATCCACCAGGTGGATGTCGCTGCCCCGCGGGTGGCGGAGAAAGCGATGCCCGGACAGTTCGTGATACTGCGAATCGATGAGTGTGGAGAGCGCATACCGCTCACAATCGCTGATTTCGACGCGGCAGACGGGACGGTCACGCTCATCTTCCAGGAGATCGGAAAGACGACCCGCCAGCTTGCATCGCTCGGTGCGGGCGATTCGATCGCTGACCTCGCAGGACCGCTCGGATGCGCGTCATCGATTGAGAGGTTCGGAACCGTTGTCTGCGTGGGCGGCGGCGTCGGGATTGCGCCGATCTTTCCGATCGCACGGGGGCTTATGGAGGCGGGAAACAAAGTGATCTCGATAATCGGTGCGCGGAGTGCAGACATCCTGTTCTGGGAGGAACGGATGGAAGAAGCAAGCAGTGAACTCTATGTCACAACCGATGACGGCACGAAAGGGCATCACGGGTTTGTTACCGATATCGTGCAGAAGGTGATCGAGAGCGGTGAGCAGGTCGACAGGGTGATTGCGATCGGTCCGCCTGTGATGATGCGGGCGGTCGCTGGCGTCACAAAGCCGTTTGGCGTCAAGACTGTGGTCAGCTTAAACCCGATCATGGTGGACGGGACAGGTATGTGCGGCGCATGTCGGGTGCTTGTGGGCGGCGTTACGAAGTTTGCGTGCGTGGACGGACCTGAGTTCGATGCGCACGAGGTCGATTTCACGCTTCTGATGAGCAGGCTTGCCATGTATCTGCCAGAGGAGAAGGAGGCGCTTGACTACGAAGCAGCGGCGGAGCCAGCGGTATGAAGATGAAGACTGAATCAAAACCAGAAAAAAGACCTGAGATGGCAAAACAGTCGCCATCCGAGCGCAGATCAAACTTTGAGGAGGTTGCACTTGGATACAATAGTTACGAGGCTGTGGCAGAGGCGAAGCGCTGCCTTAACTGTAAAAAACCTCCCTGCATCGAAGGTTGTCCTGTCGGCGTGGACATCCCGCGCTTCATACGTCAGATCGCAGAAGAGGACTTCGATTCGGCGGCTCTCACGCTAAAGAGCACAAACTCACTGCCTGCCATCTGTGGACGCGTCTGCCCGCAGGAGACGCAGTGTGAGGCGGTCTGTGTGCTTGGGAAGGGTGGAAAAGGAGACCCGATCGCAATCGGCGGGCTTGAGCGGTTCGTGGCGGATTACGAGCTGGAGAGTGGAGTTACTGCCCCGGATCTCCCGGCGCCCACAGGCAGAAGCGTTGCGGTCGTCGGAGCAGGTCCTGCGGGCCTGACCGCGGCAGCAGAGCTTGCGAAGATGGGGCATGCTGTCACGGTCTTCGAGTCGCTGCACGCTGCCGGCGGCGTTCTCGTGTATGGAATTCCAGAGTTCAGGCTGCCAAAGTCGATCGTTGCTGCGGAGGTCGATTTCATAAGGCGGCTGGGCGTTGATATGCGCATGAACGCAGTCATCGGGAAGATCGGTACGGTGGATGAACTGCTCTCCCGGTACGACGCCGTCTTTCTGGGAACAGGCGCAGGGCTTCCTTCGTTTCTCGGAATCGATGGCGAGAACTTAAACGGCGTCTACTCTGCAAACGAGTTCCTGACCCGCGTGAACCTGATGAAGGCGTACCTCTTTCCCGAATTCGACACGCCGGTTAAGAAGGGGCGCCGGACGATCGTTGTCGGTGGCGGCAATGTGGCGATGGACGCCGCACGGTGTGCGCTTCGACTTGGCGCGGGGGAAGTGACTATCGTCTACCGCCGCGGCGAGGACGAGCTACCAGCACGGGCAGAAGAGGTTTTAAACGCAAAAGAAGAAGGGATCATCTTTCGTCTGCTCACAAACCCGATACGGATTCTCGGCGATGAGAATAACTGGGTAACAGGTATGGAATGCATCAACATGGAACTCTGTGAGCCGGACGAGTCAGGACGATGCCGACCTGTTCCGGTCCCTGATACCGAGCACACCATTCCTGCCGATGTCGTGGTAATCGCAATCGGTACATCCCCAAACCCACTCGTGTCGATGACAACACCCGATCTTGAGACTGGGAGGTACGGAACAATCGTAGCGGACGAGACCGGAGCAACATCAAAGCCCGGCGTATTTGCAGGAGGCGACATCGTAACAGGATCTGCGACCGTTATCTCGGCTATGGGTGCGGGAAAGGTTGCGGCGAAGGCTATCGACGAGTATGTCAGGGGTGCTGTCAGGTTGTGACATATAGCGTGACCTGCAACGGCTGATATGTGCGCAGCCACACTTTTGCCGGAGTCGTCCCGGATCAGCCCAGACCAAAGACCAATATAGACAACCTTTTTACATCCTCCCCCCCAAATTCCAAACTCGGAGAGAATCATGCCAAAGAGAGAAGACCTACACAAGATCCTGATCATCGGATCGGGACCGATCGTCATCGGGCAGGCGTGCGAGTTCGATTATTCTGGCACACAGGCGTGCAAGGCTCTGCGGGAGGAGGGCTATGAGATCGTGCTCGTGAACTCAAACCCAGCAACCATCATGACAGACCCTGGGATGGCAGACATCACCTACATCGAGCCATTAACATTCGCAAATCTTGAGAGAATAATCGAAAAGGAGAAGCCGGATGGGTTGCTGCCGAACCTCGGCGGGCAGACCGCACTGAATCTCTCAGCATCCCTCTACAAAGCAGGTGTTCTTGAAAAAAACGGCGTTACCGTAATTGGAGTCCAGCCGGATGCGATCGAGCGGGGTGAGGACCGTATCGCGTTTAAAGAGACTATGAATAAACTGGGAATCGAGATGCCGGAGAGTGAGCCTGCGTACACGGTCGAAGAATCCGAAAGAATCGCAGATAAGCTCGGATACCCTGTGGTTGTGAGACCTGCGTACACGATGGGCGGCACCGGCGGCGGGCTTGTGTATAACCTGGAAGAGCTCAGAACGATTGCGGCAAGGGGGATTGCCGCCTCTCTTATAGGACAGGTCTTAATTGAGGAGTCGGTTCTCGGATGGGAGGAACTCGAACTCGAGGTTGTGCGGGATGCGAAGAACCAGATGATCACGGTCTGCTTCATCGAGAACTGCGACCCGATGGGCGTACACACCGGCGACAGCTTCTGCGTTGCGCCGATGTTAACCGTGCCAGAAGAACTCCAGAAGCGGATGCAGGACTACTCATACCGGATCGTTGAGGGAATCGGTGTGATCGGCGGCACGAATATCCAGTTCGCCCACGATCTTGAGACAGACCGGCTCGTGGTGATCGAGATCAACCCGAGAACGTCCAGGTCATCAGCACTCGCCTCGAAGGCGACAGGGTTCCCGATTGCACTGATCTCGACAAAGCTTGCGTCCGGGATCACCATGGACGAGATCGGATACTGGAGGGACGGCACACTCGAGAAGTACACGCCAGGCGGGGATTACGTCGTTGCAAAGTTCCCGAGATGGGCATTTGAGAAGTTCAAAGGCGTGGATGACGTTCTCGGGACGCAGATGCGGGCTGTTGGCGAGGTGATGTCGATTGGGAAGAACTTTAAGGAAACGTTTCAGAAGGCGATCCGGTCTCTCGAGATCAAGAGGTATGGGCCTGGTAGGATTGCGATGTTCGAGGAGATGTCTCTTGAAGAGCTAAAAGGTGCGATCGGAACACCGAGCAGCGAACGGATCTTCCAGCTCTACGAGGCGCTTAAGAAAGGACTCTCTGCTGAGGAGGGATACGAGCGAACAAAGATCGGTAAATGGTTTATCCAGCAGATGAAAGAACTTACCGACTTTGAAAGAGAGCTGGAAGGCTCCGGAGACCTCTCTGATGAAATGCTTATTTCGGCAAAGAAAAATGGCTTCTCTGACCGCTACGTAAGCGAGATATTCGGAGTATCCGAAACCGAAATCAGGGAGAGGCGGCTCTCGCTCGGTATGGTGCAAAGCCACCAGCCGGTTCCGGTGAGCGGTGCGGACGGCGCGTACTACTACTCAACATACAACGGAGACGACCGAAACGAACCAGTGGAAGGGAGGAAGATACTGATCCTTGGCGGCGGACCGAACCGGATCGGGCAGGGGATTGAGTTTGATTATACGTGCGTTCACACCGTATTTGCACTCCGTGACGCGGGGATAAAGACGGTAATGGTCAATTGCAATCCGGAGACCGTGTCAACCGACTATGACACCTCTGACAAGCTATACTTCGAGCCGCTCACAGTCGAGGATGTGCTGAGCATCTACGAAAAGGAAAAGCCAGATGGCGCGATCGTCCAGTTTGGGGGACAGACGCCGCTAAACATCGCAAAGGAACTGCAGGATGCGGGTGTTACGATCCTTGGTACGTCTCCTGAGAGTATCGATGTTGCGGAGGATCGGGAGCGGTTCAAGGACTTGATGATAGAACTCGATATCCCGCAGCCAGAGAACGATATCGCACGGTCGTTCGAGGGGGCGATTGCGAAGGGAGAGAAGATCGGCTACCCGCTGATGGTGCGACCCTCGTATGTGCTTGGCGGACGCGGCATGGAGGTTGTCTATGACAAGGAGATGCTCATCAACTACGCGAGAATGGCTGTTGAGGTGACGCCCGATCATCCGATCTTAATCGACAAGTTCCTCGAGAATGCAACCGAGGTCGAGGTCGATGCGGTCTCAGACGGCGAAGATACATTCACCGCCGCAGTGATGGAGCATATCGAGCTTGCTGGAGTCCACTCTGGGGATAGCGCATGTGTACTTCCTACGAGAACGATAACAGACGAGAATATCCGGATAATCAAGGAATACACCGAAAAGATGGGAAGAGCGCTCGGTGTCGTCGGTCTCATGAACATTCAGTACGCGATAGCTGATGAGAAGGTCTACATCCTCGAGGCAAACCCGCGTGCATCACGCACTGTTCCGTTTGTGAGCAAGGTAACAGGAATTCCGCTTGCAAACATCGCAACACAGATCATAGCGCTTGGAAAGAAGATATCTGACTTCTCAGAACTCAAAGAGTATGATCTCCCGCATGTGGCAGTGAAAGAAGCAGTATTCCCGTTTAACATGTTCCCGGAGGTCGACCCTGTACTCGGACCAGAGATGCGGGCGACAGGCGAGGTGATGGGGATCGCGGATGACTTCGGGATGGCGTTTTATAAGGCGCAGGATGCAACAGGAACACCGCTTCCGACAGATCCAGCAGAGGGGGGAGTTCTCGTGACCGTTCCTGAATGGGCGAGGGCTAAGGTGGCGGATGCGGTGCGGAAACTCGTCGATCTCGGGTTTACGATATATGCGACCCGCGGGACAAAGGAGTTCCTTGATGGTGCAGGCGTTTCGTCTGAACTGGTGCTGAAGCTTCAGGAGGGGCGACCGAATATCGTGGACGCTATTGAGAACAAAAAGATCCAGCTCGTGTTTAATGTGCCGGTCGGGCGGAGAGGGAAGGCTGACGACAGTTACATCAGAAAGGCTGCGATAAAGCACAGGATTCCGTATATCACGTCAGCAGAGGCAGTTGTGGCAACGGTCGAGGGGATCTGTGCTGCTATCAAAAGCGAGATCACGGTGAAGTCGCTGCAGGCGTATCACCGGGATCTGGAGTTAAGCGTACAAGGAGAATAGAGTTTCGAAGAGATGGATCTCAAACCCGGAAGGGGTGTCGATTTAGCTGGTGGGTGAAGTCATGGTTTTCCCGCGCCAGACCAGACGATCACGACGATTCCAGAATATCCACGATGGTCCCCACGGTCCGGTTCCAGTCCGTGCTTTTGTTAAGCGTCCCTTTTGCTCCTGCTTCGAGCGCATCCTTCTCCACCTCTGTCTTGGTGTATGCGGTGAAAAGGTAGATGTTTGCTCCCGGGTCGCTCTCTAGTATATGCCCGGTGGCTTCAACGCCGTCCATCACAGGCATTCTAAGGTCCATCAGCACGATGTCGGGTTTTCGCCCTTCCTTCGAGAGTCTACTGTACAGTTCGACTCCAGCCTTACCATCTTCAGCAGAATCCATGGTGAACGTGTGCCCCTCATCCATCTCCAGAAACAGGGACATCAATTCATGAATGTCCGCCTCATCATCCACGAGCAAGATATTATACTCCATTATCAAGCACCTCTTTATTTTATGTCCGCTAAATACTTTTCCTCAAGCGCATCCCTGACAAGCGTCTGGACTTCCTCATTTTTCTCGCATATCAGCTGGATTTTCGCTTTCTGATCATTGTCAAGGTTGTTGGACCTGAGCAACCATTTTGAATAGCCCCCAACGATCGTCACAGGTGTGATGATCCGGTGTGAGGTCTCTTTTAAGAAGTACTCCCTCAAACGGGAAGCTTCTTCTGCCCTCGTATTCGACTCTTCCAACATCACCACATGTTCTTGCAGCGAGAGGGTGGCATGTCTCAATGCGTCCTCTGCCCTTCTTCGCTCGTCAGCTTCTATCGCCAGCGAGATATAGTCTGCAGGAGAGCGGGCGAAATTCTCCTCTTCCATCGTCCACCTGCGTGCAGGTCCCACATGCTCGTAACATACAACCCCCAGCACATCCCCTTTCAGCCGGATCGGAACATCCAGCATCGATGTGATGCCGAGCGGGGAGAGATAGGGGTTGAAAAATTCCTTGGTCCGGGGATCTTTGTGTGCATCATGCGCAGCAATAAACGCGCCTTCTTCCAGTGCCTCGAAATAGGATGGATAATCTGCCGCCGCAAGCACCATACCCTCTGAGTGGCTATCGGTGCTCATAGTATACAGATCGATGCATCGAATCATCGAGCGGTCATCCCCGTATAGCCACACACTCACCCGCTCAACCTCGACCGCGTGGGCTGTGGCTTCTGTGACGATCCGGAACGAGTCAGATAGATCGCCGCTGTACAACTCCTTGCATTTCGCCAGCCCCATAAGCATCTCGTTCTGCTTCCGAACGATCCGTTCCCTCTCGCGTAAAATCCCCATTATCTCTATATCATGAAGACCGATCGCTATATCGGAAGCCACCTCTGCAAGAAGACTCTTCTCCTCATCATCTACTGCAACATCCGGAGCGAGCAGTACGGCAAGCAGTCCGAAGAACCTGCCTGCATGTTCTACACGGAGGATTGTAACCTCTCTTCCGCGACACGCGTCTTTGAAGAGACAGTCTTTGCACTCTCTTGACTTATCCATGACCAAAACGGTCTCTTCCAAGGCGAGCGCGTCCTTGATGCAGGGAGGATTATCCCCGCTTACCATAAGTCTACTAAAGCGCGAGACATCCTCCGGAAGGCCGGATCCCACAACCTCAACAAATCTCTTGCCATCCTCGAATAAACTGAGCCATACAGCATCATAGCCCCGTGCATCTATGAGGGCATCGCAGGATTTCCGAAGGAGGCGGCTCCTGTCCTTCTCTGTCACGAGCAATTCGTTTACATTTCTTATAGCTCTAAGGACGCTATTTAAGCGCGTGATCTGCTCCTCGGCAAGTTTACGCTCCGTGATATCTTCTGCTGCACAGATCACATATTCGACATTGCCATCATCGTTAAGTTTCGGCGTCTTCGTGACGGACAGTAAGCGCGGCTCCCCTCTGCCGTTCTTGATCCACTCATCGATCCGGATCTGTCTTTTCTTCTCGAATACTTCCCTGTTACCACAGATACAGATTTCGGATTCTTCTCTTCTGAGAATGTCGCGTAGATTACTACCCTCCAGATCATCCTTATCCGCCCCAAAAAATTCCGCGTGGGCTCTGTTTACGGCACCATACACCTCTATACCTGCCAGATACCAGATCTGCGTATCTATATTGTCGAGCAGCAATCTCTGCTCTTCAGACTTCCTGTACTCCAGTTGGATCAAGAAGGTCTGCGCAACGATCCCTGTCAAGCCACCTTCCTTTAACAGTTCGTTGCATATCCTGACTATCTCTTCCTCGGTGTAGCTCTCCTTAGCTTCCAGTGCGGCAGCGTCTATCTTTTTAGCGATCAGTTCTCTGGCTGCTTCTATGCCGATACTCTGGGCATACATCCCGGTCAGGTCACTCTTCGCAGTCTTCATCGCAGGTATTCACCTCATGTCGCATTGCCGCCCTTTGGCAGAAGCAGGACAACGGCCGTGGTATTGTGAAAGCCACTGAACTGCCCGGGTTCCAGACGGATCTCGCCGTAAGTCTCCCAGCCAATCAAGGGAACGCCCGGCAGGACTTTCTTGAAGCGATCCACGCTCTCAGGAAACCGATCCCCCAGAATCAACTGCCTGTGTGCACAGTCAAAGACAAGGATGCCAGCAAATTCCGAGTATCCTGCATCCTCTGCCGATTGCTTTGCCATCATGGCAGCCCCCTCCGCGGCGTCGATCTGGTCTTCCAGATTACTGCCGTCCATGATACGAAAGATTGCACCCTCAGCGATATCACAGGCGAAATTGAGAGAGCCGTCTTCGTTTGCACTTACAGGCCATCGTATCTTATACTCACCCGCTTTCTCGGTTGCCAGACCGAGCTGGGAATTGGCACAGAACTGCGCAATCTCCGCAGGTGTCTTGAGATGTTTTACATCGATACCCGCTTTTCTTGCGGTTTCTGCTGTCTCTTCCTTCCATGCATCCCATGCTGGAATATTATTTATCTCATAAAGCACATTACCTTCAGTCCTTGTTGCTTTCAGTTCTCTACTTACAGGGGTGTGTCCATGTTTTACTCCGGTAAATAGAGGAATTTTCGAGGCAAGAAGGCAGACACCGATTGCATCGGTACGGACATTGCCATCAGAGAAGACAAGGGTCTTCTCCATCTTGAAATCGTCGCCAGCCATGCCCCCGACGATCCGGAGTCCCCTGCCAAAGAGATACGACGCCAGTAACGCAACCCTTTCACCCACACCCGATAAACCATCAGCGATGAGAATAGCGGTCAGGTGGGGGTACCCTTTCACCTTGCCAGGCAGCTTTGCTATAACCTCTTTTATTGCTGCTTCCGGGTCTTCCTTTACGCCTTCGGAAATAGCAGTGAAGGCCTTGATACTATCTGAGGATAGCAAGCCCACAGCCACATTCCCCTTATCAACACCCTCCTCGGTAAACTCTCCTGCTGTAGAGGCTCCGATCAAAGGCGCATTACCGGTGGCTTCCCTTACCGCATCTACGACTTCCTGATGATCGTACTCACTCGAAGAGTATACGATCGAAAGATCGACTCGGGCGCTACCTAATTTCTCTTTCGCCTGCGAGACTGCGTCTTTAGCTGCCAGAGCTCCGTTTTTGCCGCCACATAAACCGGTTGCCAATGTTGTCACCATTGTAAGTACCACCTTAACGCACTCTCATCCTCCATACAGATGTTTGGGACATGGTCACTTAAAGGTTGCTTAACACGCGTGGGAACTTTTCGGAGACCTGCCAATTCCTTCCGGTCGGGAAAGGTCACATACCAAAAAGTATTCATAAACATGGATGCACACGTTTAAACGAATTCCACGAATCTGAATTGGGTTATCGCGACTCTGGAATCACCACAAAAAACAACTCCGTGATCCGGTGATCCGGTGACCCATGGTTATTTTGTTGCGAGGTCTTACCAGTATCTCCGCGGTGATGCGTTCGCATCGCTGTGATTATACACCGGATGCGGATTTAAGGTCACATCGGTCCCGACATCAGAGTGGCAGGCGATACATGTCCAGTGCCCCCTCGATAGTGCAATTCCATAGACATTGCCGCATGAATGTCCGAACGGACTTCCGGCAGGGTATGTGGATGATTGGTTGGACAAGTTGAGATAGAACGACTGGTGGACATTCTCCCTGCTGAGATTGTATCCTGCAGTCACCACATACGTGGCGTTCGCAGGATTGGCAAACATCCCTGTAGCAGCTCCCAGATACGAGTGGTTCCGGTTCCCGTGACAGCGGTCATCATCGCATACCCGCACGGTAACCGCATGTCCCTCGATACCGAAGAGCGATGAGTTGTGGCAGAGGTGGCATAGCTCTGCTCCACCGATCTCGCCGTCGCCGTTGAAATCGAGAGAAACCAGTTTATGTTCGCTACCGTTCTCCCACGTACCGTTTCCACCATCCCACGCCCCGTTCCATACCCATTCCTTGTCATCGATCGCTTTGATCTTTGAATTCGATGAATTATATTCGATCCCGCCCACAGAGAGGAACGTGGTGTAATTCGCATTATTCGCTGCCCGTTTGTGAACATCTATCGTGGTCGATTCGTAGAGTTCGCAATATTCTGCCACATGGCACTTCTGGCACTGCACGCCTGCTTCGAATGTGTGCTGCCCCACAAACATCGATATCGTGTTCGGAAGTACGAATAATGCAAGCGATACAATTGCGATTGTAAGCAGTGTGATCTTGTTCATCCGTGTCACCCTTTGCTCAGATAACCCTCTGCGTGCGCATAGATCGAGGCAGTGTTATCCTTGATCAGATAATGCGCTGTCTGGTTCCTGCCGCTTATGTAGGGGCTTACCTGGATCGGTATGTCGCCGGTTTCGTTGGAATCGCTGTGGCAGTTGGTGCAGTAGATATCCTTTGTGAGGTTGTGCTTTCGGTTTATGTTGTATGTGCCGTTGGTGAGGTATCCGTGGCAGATGCAGTTTGCAGGATCGTGGATGCCGGCAGATACGTTTGTAGCCACGCCGGCATGACATTTGGTACAGAAGTTATCTTTGGTCTTGTAAGTGGTGTGGCTCGTTGCAAGGAGCGCGTATGCTGTCAGCGAACTCACAAGAATGATTGCCGCTGCGAGCACTACAATTCTTTTATTTGTGGCGATCAACTTTGACATCTTCAATATCACTATGTCCGCAGCAGTATTTTACCTTTGTGATCTATCGCAGGAGTTCGTGGGACGGATGGGGGCGGAAAAGATTCATTTAAGAATCGTGGGGCATCAGGGAACATTGCAGCCGACCAACAGCAAACAGGGAAGATACTGATATGCCAGAGTTCCATCTCGTCTCCGATTTCGCGCCCAAAGGCTCGCAGCCCGATGCAATCGAGAACCTCGTTTCGGGATTTGCAAGCGGCAGCCGGTTCCAGACACTCCTTGGTGTCACGGGTTCTGGAAAGACGTTTACGATTGCAAACGTCATCGACAAAATCGGAAAGCCAACCCTCGTCATCGCCCACAACAAGACACTTGCCGCCCAGCTCTACAACGAGTTTAAGGAGTTCTTCCCTGAAAACAGGGTTGAATATTTCGTCTCCTACTACGATTACTACCAGCCCGAATCTTACATCCCAAAAAAAGACCAGTACATCGAGAAGGACGCCCAGATCAACCCTAAAATCGAGCAGATGCGTCTATCTACCACCGCGTCCTTGCTGTCACGGGACGATGTGATCGTCGTCGCTTCGGTCTCCTGCATCTACGGTCTTGGAAATCCTGAGAACTTCCAGAAGATGGGGATTGAATTAAACGTGCACGATCAGATAAGCAGAAACGAGATCCTCTCGCAACTGATCGATATCCAGTTCGAGAGAAACGACACCGAACTTGCGCCTGGTCGGTTCAGGGTGAAAGGGGACACGATCGACATCATCCCGATGTACTTTAATGACATCGTCAGAGTCGAGATGTTCGGGGACGAGATCGACCGGATCACGGAGATAGAGAAGATAACAGGCAGGAAGATCGAGGAGATGGACTACTTCTATGTCTATCCCGCGCGGCACTTCGTCATACCCGAAGAGGAGAAGGCGCGGGCGATCGCATCCATCCTTGAGGAACTCGATTCCGTGCTGCCGTCGATGGGGATGTTTGAATCGCACCGGCTCAAGCAGCGGACACTCTACGACATGGAGATGATCGAGGAGACGGGGTCGTGCAAGGGGATCGAGAACTACTCGCGCCACTTCGACAGGAGAGGGGCTGGAGATAAGCCGTACTGCCTGCTCGATTACTTTCCTGAGGGTTTCCTGATGATGATCGATGAGAGCCACCAGACGATCCCGCAGATTCACGGGATGTACAAGGGCGACTAT
Organism: Candidatus Methanogaster sp.; assembly: GCA_013572355.1. Lineage (GTDB taxonomy): Archaea > Halobacteriota > Methanosarcinia > Methanosarcinales > Methanogasteraceae > Methanogaster_A. The sequence continues at coordinate 7,314 of QBUV01000110.1, read as the reverse complement.
TCCAGAAAGAAGACGCTTGTCGATTACGGATTCAGGCTTCCTTCAGCACTCGACAACCGCCCCTTGCGGTTCGATGAGTTTGCAGGGTACATGCAAAACGTCATCTTTGTCTCGGCGACACCGGGTGTTTATGAACTTGAGATATCCGGGCAGGTTGTCGAGCAGATCATCCGCCCGACAGGTCTTGTCGATCCGTACGTGGAGGTGCGCCCGATCGAGGGGCAGGCTGCTGACGTGCTCAGTGAAATCGATAAGACCATCAAGCAGGGAGATCGTGTCCTTATCACGACGCTTACGAAGAGACTTGCAGAGGAACTGACCGAGTACCTATCCCACAAAGGCGTCCGGACCCGGTATCTCCATTCTGATATCAACACGATCGAGCGGACCGAGATCATCCGCCAGCTAAGGCTTGGTAAGTTCGATGTCCTTGTCGGAATCAATCTCCTGCGGGAGGGACTCGATATCCCCGAGGTCGGGTTTATTGGCATTCTCGACGCTGACAAGGAAGGTTTCTTACGCGATACGAAAAGTCTCATCCAGACGATAGGCAGGGCAGCCAGAAACGTGAGGTCAAGGGTGGTGCTCTACGCTGACAAGATGACAGACTCGATCAAGAGAGCCATCTCCGAGACAGAGCGGAGGCGAAACCTCCAGATCGCTTATAACCGGGAGCATAACATCACCCCGCAGACGATCAAGAAGCCGATCCGGGAGAAGGAGGTCGATCTCACAGACACAAAGCACCTGCCAAAGGCGGAGATCCCGAATCTCATCATCGAACTCGAAGCAGAGATGCAGGCGGCTGCTGAGGCACTGGACTTCGAGCGTGCGATCAAGCTAAGGGATGCTGTGAAGAAGTTGAAGGTGTAGGCGGCGGGATGAGATGGGGTTTATAACGATCTGCTATAACACCCATAATTTTAATGATAAACAGATAGGTTTATATGTGATAACGTTGCATATTTTATATTGGGAGTGGCTATAGCGCGATCCAGAGCGCCACTAAACAAAAACGATTTGGAGGGAGTAAAAATGAAACCATCGCAGAACGTACCGCCCCAGAATCCCGAAAAGAGCAAGAAATCGATCTGGGACTACGAGAGCATCGTTGGGCGACGCCCGCTTGAATACCTGGAGATGCTCGCAGAGAATATCACAGGCAATGTCCAGCACATCAATGCAACATACACCGGCGGGGGTGTTGCAGAGATTCTAACCAGGCTGGTCCCATTGTACAATGGATTGGGGGTTGAAACGAAATGGAACGTGATAAGAGGGGATGATGAGTTCTTTTCGGTCACAAAGGGTTTCCACAATGCGCTTCATGGCAGTCTGGACGGTCTCACTGACGTCCGCATGTATGCACCTCATGGTACGCCGGATGACATTAGAAGCCGGGTCGGCAGACTTGAGATGAAACATGATATCTTCGAGACGTACCTCCGCTGGAACGAGATCAATTCAGAGGAGATGGATGTCGATGGCGATTTTGTGTTCATGCACGATCCCCAGCCAGCAGCCATGATACGTGCAAAGGAAGGGGGAAAGTGGATATGGAGATGCCACATCGATGTTTCAAGTCCTGACCGCCTCGTCTGGAACTTTCTTAAGAAATTTGTCTCGAAATATGACGCATCTGTATTTTCAGCGCCGCTCTTTGCAAGACCGGATATACACACCAGGAAGTTCCTTGTGCCGCCATCGATCGATCCGCTGAGTGACAAGAACATCGAACTTTCGGAAGGCGAGATCGATAAAGTGCTTGAAAGATACGAGATCACCAGAGATAAACCAACCATTGTGCAGGTATCACGGTTTGACCGGTTAAAAGACATTCCCGGAACCATAGACGCATACAAACTGGTGAAAGAGCGGATCGACTGCCAGTTGATACTTGCCGGAGGGGTTGCATCGGACGACCCGGAGGGGCTGGAAGTCCATCACGAAATCGCAAAGAAGGCAGAAGGCGACCCGGATGTCCACGTACTGCTCGGATCTCCGCCTTTTACGGAGATCGAGATCAATGCATTCCAGCGGGCAGCCGACGTGATCATGCAGAAATCGCTGAAAGAGGGCTTCGGACTGGTGGTTTCAGAGGGACTCTGGAAGGGAAAGCCAGTGGTCGGCGGCGCAACCGGCGGAATCCCGCTGCAGATCATCGATGGCGTCACAGGTTATCTTGTGAGTTCGTCAGAGGAAGCAGCGTACCACATCGCCAATCTCTTGAAGCATCCGGAACTTGCCAGGAGACTCGGAGAGAACGGAAGAGAGCATGTCAGGAACAATTTCCTGATAACAAGGCATCTTAAGGATCATCTCCTCCTCATGCTCAGTCTCGGAGATCCGTCAGGGATCGTCGAATGATGTGCGTGGTGTGCGTGGCATAAGTGACGGATGCGACTTTGGGGGAGTGCTGAGCGGTATCCAGTCAGGAGATCGTCGTGGGTGGAGATGTATCGGTAGCCGCACCTCTGGCGGAGGCAGGGGTCTGGCGTGAACTTTGTCCGGAAGCTATCCTCATAGAAACCGATAATAACCAGAACGCGAGAATAGCATCGTAATGGATCGTCAGGAGCGATCCATCGATGTCACCGTCGGCAGGGTGGGGCGTTCCCACTGCCTGCAAGGCAAAGGCATTACGGGAAAAAGGCGATCCTATGGATGAAATACTAAATATTTATGAACGTCTGGACGGGCGTACCACGCTTGATGACTTTAAGGCAAAGATCGATGAGAAGGTCGCCGCGATGGGCGGGCTATGCGATGAAGAGGCCGCGGCTTTACTGGTTGCCCAGGAACTCGGAGTGGACGCGCCTATCACGAAGATCAAGGATATCACGCCCGATAACAGCAACGTCACATTTGCCTGCCGGGTGGTATCCATCTCTGATGTACGCGAGTTTTCAAAGAGCGACGGATCGACTGGGAGGGTAGCTAACATCGCAGTTGGAGACGAGACCGGAACGATCCGGGTCTCGCTCTGGGACGAACTCGCGGATCTCGTAAGTGAGATCGAGGTTGGAGAGCACCTCCAGATCGGCGGATATGCGAAGGATGGTTACGCGGGCACAACCGAGGTCTCGGTCGGCAGGACCGGGCACATCGACGTGATCGAACCGTCGCACGAGATTGAGATATCTGTAAAATCGCACCCCATCGCAGACCTGTGCGCGGGCATGGTCGATGTGAACGTGACGGGGCAGGTGCTTGATGTAAGCGACGTCCGCACCTTCACGCGCAGGGATGGCTCGAACAGCACAGGCAGCGTCGGCAATATCTCGATCGGGGATGAGACCGGCAAGATCAGGGTGACACTCTGGGACGATAAGACAAAGATGCTTGAAGCGTTAAATGCCGGAGACTCTATAAAAATTACAGGCGGCTACACGCGCGAGAACAACTACGACGGCGCAATAGAGATCCAGATCGGGGACCAGGGCACAATCGAAAAAAGCGATGAGACAGTGGATTACACCGAAGATATTACCCCGTTATCTGACATCGGCATCGATGAGACCTGCACGGTCGTTGGCTATGTGACCGGTCTTGATGAGACGAGAGAGATCACACGCAGCGATGGGAAGGTATCACGGGTGACGAACATCTACATCTCGGACGAGACCGGAAAGACCAGACTCAGGGTTGCGCTCTGGGGAGAACACGCGGATATGCCGCTCGATATCGGGGACAAGATCCAGATAATCGATTGTTATGCGAAATCCGGGTGGAAGGGCGAGATTGAACTTGGCGCTGGCTGGAAGAGTTCGGTACGTGTGATCTAAAATAAGGTGATCTCCAGTTGAAATGAAGGGGTCCTTTATATCAGCGCGTCGGGCATGGCGCTAAGGAGCTGTCGCATAATTAGCCTGAACAAAATCTATGATGTTCCTGATAATGGAATCGCCAGAAGCGCTTCATCGAGGATCTCCGCGGTGATACCACCCAAGTTTTCAGACCTTGTCAGGCAGTTCATACCAGCGCCGACACGAACACAAGCGGCAGGTACACCACACCCCCTCGCACCTCCAGACCGCCCCTATATGCAACAATCGTTCGATACGGATTATATTTATCTCTGAAAGCAGTTAGCGACTTTGTTCTGCGCCGGAAGCTGCTCTTTGACTCTATGGCGATCAATTTCCCCTCACGCTCTATCACAAAATCCACTTCTGCTTTGGATTTGCTTCTCCAGAATTTGACCTCCACACCGGCATAAGTCATCTGGGTAAACACAAAATTCTCGTTCAGGCTGCCGATGTCCTGCCGCAGATCGTACGTCCTGAAATCGTCGATTATGATGTTTCGAAACCCCGTATCAAAGAAATAGACCTTCGGAACCTTGATAATCTCGGTTCTCTTGTTGGTGAAGTAGGGACTGACTCTTTTGCAGATGTACGTCTTCTCAAGTATGTTCAGATGCACAAGAAGTCCTTTGTAGTCAAAACCAGAGACTTCCTCAAGGCTGTTGTATGATATCAGACCGCCGAGAGTTATTGAGAGCGATTTTATCAGTTTGCTCAGCTTAAAGTCTGTTGTAAGGCTGAGTATATCCTTTATTTCCCTTAAGAAGTAGGTGCTGTAGATGTTTCTCAGAACTGTCTCTTTTTCATCACTTGTTTCTGAAATCGCGACTCTTGGGTATCCGCCGTAGATGCAGTACTCGTCGTAGATCTCGTATAGCATCTCGAGAAGCGGCATGCTGATCTCTGGCAGTTCGCTGTTTCGGAAGAGATACGCCGCAATCGATTCCTTCTTCTCCAGATACGTGGCGAAGAGCGCGGCGTGCTTGTATCTCAGAAACTCCTCAAAGGAGAGGGGGTAGAGATTGAAGATGAAAATCCGCCCCACGAGGTATTTTATGCCATGTATAGTGAGCCCTGGCGCAGAAGATCCTGAAATCAGTATCTTTGTCCCGGGATAATGGTCATAGATGTATTTCAGTTTCTTTCCGCCTTCTTTTGCATACTGAAACTCATCGATGAACAGGTAGCGGTTATTTTTCACATAGATCTCTGCAAAGGTCTTTTCGTCTTCAACAAAGAGTTCCAGAATCTTCCTGTCTTCAAAACTTATGAACAATGCGTTCTCAAGCGTTCCAAATATCTCTTGCATGAGAGTCGTTTTGCCGGATTGTCTTGGTCCGAGAATGGCTATCATCTCGGGCATGTCAAGGTTTTCCCGCACTGTCTGTTCCAGATCTCTTTTTATGTAATTCATAACAATAACCCTGCTAAAAGTTTCTTATAGATGATTATAGCAGGGGTGGCATATAAAGATTTCCCGGATACCACAGGCAGGGTCGATCGGAATACCCGGAGATATTCGTAACTACTCAGGTATGTTGATTGGTCGCCCGATTGCGATCATGTACTTTCTGGCAAGAAAAATAACCGCGGAATACGGAGTATCGCCGAAGGCAGGGCGCAGAGGAACGATGGAAGTATTTAACCATTTATTCCCCCTCCGCGTACTCTGCGGTTAAATTCCCTGTTTGGTCACAGTATGCCCCATGCCCCATGTCCCGGGTAGTTCCTGCATAGCGAAGTCCCCTGAATAGTGGTTTTAGGTACCTGAGTAGTTACAGATATTCACTCCTATAGAGCCCCATCACTTCCACGTAACCTCAACCTGATCGGGTCTGAAGTCAGGTATCACCACCGAATCCTCAATTGGGAGCGATTCGCCGCTTGCAAGCATCAGAAGACCCGTGTATGCGATCATCGTGCCGTTATCCCCCATAAACCTCCTCTCAGGCACGTGAAACGACGCGCCCCGGTCAGCGCACATAATCTCAAGCATCTCACAAAGACGCGTGTTTGCGCCGACGCCGCCAGCAAGCAGCACATCGTTCTTCTCGGTGTGCGCAACCGCACGCTCGGTAACCTCGACAAGCATGGCAAACGCAGTCTCCTGAAGCGAGAAGCAGACGTCAGCAAGCGAATGTTTCGTAAGCGCCTCCTTTGCCGCGGTCATGAGCCCTGAAAACGAGAAATCCATCCCCTTCACCACATACGGAAGCGGGATGTACTCCGTTGCAGCCAGCGCCTCGCTCTCGATCTTGGGTCCGCCGGGATGCGAGAACCCCGCGTGTCTTGCGAACTTGTCAAGCGCATTTCCGATGCCGATGTCAAGCGTCTCCCCAAATATCCGGTATCTGCCGCCCCGGTATGCAAGCACCTGCGAGTTTGCGCCGCTCACATAGAGCATGACCGGATCATCGATTCCGCACTGCCACCTGCCGATCTCGAGGTGTGCGACGCAGTGGTTGACGCCGATTAAGGGCACATCGAGCGAGAGTGCCAGTGCGCGGGCTGCTGTTGCAACCGTCCTTAGGCACGGCCCCATGCCTGGCCCCTGTGAGAACGCGATGCCGTCGAGCTCCACATCGCCTGCCGACTTAATCGCTTTCCTGATCACGGATGCGATGTGGGTGGCGTGGTGCTGTGCTGCTTCCCGCGGGTGGATGCCGCCGATCTTTGGCTGGTACGTCGCGGTCGCCTCTGCGAGGACATCTGTTTCTGTCACGACCCCCGCGGAGAGGTTCCACGCGGTGCCCTCGATTCCAAGGATGGTTCGGTGCATTGTTCTGGTGTTATGGTGGGGGCGGGAGGTAAAGGTGTTATGGCTGTTCAAGCGCTCGCGCCTGTGGACACGTCTGTTACGTGATCGGACAGAAGGGGGTGGATGCGCTTCAGTACGTGCCGTGCATGCATGCCTGCGCTATCCGGGCGTGCGATGAGGCGATCTCAATCGTTGCAACTGAGGGTATTGAATGAATTCGGTGAAAAGAGAGAAGAGATTCAGTTGAACCTTCTTCTGATCCTGCTCACGCCAACAACACACAGCAAACCGATCAAGGCGATGATTCCTGTCGGGGCGAGTGTTTTGGCTGACATCGGCGGCGATGGTGGCGGGTCAGCGATCACGACAAAGACCGGCGATCCGCTGTCAACCATCCGTTGCTGCATTGCAGAAGCTGTTTCGGTTCGCATCGATCACGATATCATACCTACCAGGCGCGAGCGGGGCATGCCAGATGAGCACCGGACCCACATCGCTATTCACGACGGATACGGTCTCGACCAAACCTGTGACATCCGAAGGGATCTGATCGCCATCGTTCCAGTCCTGATCATGGACTACGTGGATGTCCACGTTTGTGCCGGTGGTGAAGCCTGAGCCTGCGGCGTATACGTCTTCGTCCACGCGGTATGCGTCTCGGGGTGCGCCGGTGGCCAGGGAACAAACCAATACCATCTTTGATCATGAGCGCAATCCTATGTGCTCCGCAAAAGTGATTTGAAGTATTAA
>QBUV01000008.1 GCA_013572355.1 Candidatus Methanogaster sp. | reverse complement strand
ACCATCCTCCTTCACCTATTGTTCTCGAACAGAAATCAGACGTGTTCTACGCCGCGGTGCTTATCAAAACAGGGAATGCACAGCGGCTTTCCATCCACGTTTCTGACGCGAGATTCCATCACGGCTTCGCCACACATTTTACAGAGGACAGACTTCATCCTTCTGGCGGGTTCAAGCTCTGGGACAGAGACAGGCGTTACAGAGAGAATATCCTTTTGCGGTGCGGAGAGTATCCACTCTGCATAGGCATCACGATCATCTCGCACCCCGTCCGGCATCCCGTGGCCGTGGAATACAATACGTACCCCTTTGCGGGTGGTTCGTGAGTAAACGGTGTATACCTGCTTTCCGTGATCGCGGAACAAAAGGTTGCCCTTGCCGAACGTGCAGCCCGTAAGACACTGGAGTGCGTCGACACCGCAGGCATCATTCTCCACTATCGAAACGAGTTCCTCGTCTTCTGCCCGGACGGATTCCAATGCCTCAAGTCCTGCAGACGCCATGCGATATCCGATGGCAAGGCCGGGGCATTTATGTCCGTGAAATCGAACGATGTCATC
>QBUV01000009.1 GCA_013572355.1 Candidatus Methanogaster sp. | reverse complement strand
GTCGGACGATCAGTTCTGGGATAAATCCTACTCGAAGGAAGGCGTTCCCCAGGGCAGTCCCGGCGATATCTATTGCGATCTGTTCATTGCCAACGGCCTGTCCGAATACTCGAAAGCCGATGGTAACGAACAATACTGGGATATCGCGAAAGAGCTTCTCATAAAATGCATGCGGCGGTACGACAGGAGCGATTACCACTACGAAGTATATTACGGACCCGAATCGAAGCACGAACAACCGGCGCGGGTGCTCGGTCACTGGATGGTGATTCTCCGGCTTGCCACACAGATGCTCGAATTCAGGGACGATCCCGATGTGGAGGCTGTCGCAGGCAGAGCGGTGGACGCCATCATGAACCACCATTTCAATCCGGCATACGGTCTCATGAACGAGGTAATCAGGCAGGATATGTCACGCACCGACGATGTATTCAACCAGTTTTCTTATACCGGTCACGCTATAGAAACGCTCTGGATGGTGCTGTACGAGGCGGCGCGGAAAAAGGACAGAGGGCTGTTCGACGATGCCGTTGCGATGTTCAAACGTCATGTGGAAATAT
>QBUV01000010.1 GCA_013572355.1 Candidatus Methanogaster sp. | reverse complement strand
AGTACAAGATCGGTATTGAGCATCGGATACAGGGGAAGAATCGCCTGGGCGGCGCGGGCGATGTTCAGCGTATGCTCCTGCAGTCCCCCGACAAACGGATGGTGCATACTCATCGCAGCCGGGCTTTGCTTGAAGGCGGCTACGAAATGGGTGTCCTCCACGAACTTCTTTATCAGCAGACGAAGATGCCTGTTCTTGACGCCGCGGAGAATTTCCAACAGCTCAGCCCACATCTGCTCGATGTCCAGCTCCGTAACGGCAAGGAAGTCGGACACGTCAACCTTGTCCTTCGAATAGGGCCTGCATCCGTCGATGATAAACTGGAGATTCCCCTTGTACTCCTCGGTCCTTCCCTTGACGTGCAGGAAACCGTCGATCTCAATCGAGTTGTATATCCCCTCCGACGCACGCCACATGCGGGCGGGCAGCGTCCCGGTCTTGTCGCACAGGGTGCAGGTAATGTACAAATCTCCGGATTTTGTCGTGCGAAGATCCTTGTCTCGCACGAGGAAAATCTGATCGAGAGTAAGACCGGCTACCAGTTGATTGATGTTTCGTCGT
>QBUV01000011.1 GCA_013572355.1 Candidatus Methanogaster sp. | reverse complement strand
GCACGAGTGAACCGGGCAGGTATTATTTGACTGGCGAATTGTACGTGCCGCTTGGAACGCACGAGATGCATGGGGTGAACGGCAAGATCGGCACCGGTTTTCATATCATAGAGCTAGCACCTGCCGCAGTCCACCTGAACGAGAGCGTTCAGACGGTTGCGATTAATTTTGAGGGTGGAAGCATCCGCAATGATCAAATAAACGGACCCTACGAAGTCCGTATTTCAGTGAACAACGAGACGTACGGCTTTGGTCGAGCATTCGATCATACAACCGGCGATTATGAGTATGCGCAGTTTGAGCAACCTGATCTGCTGCTCTCAGGTCCGGTGCGCTCGAAGGGAGATGCCATCGAACTGGCACGAGAGAAGGCGCAGGAACTCGGTATCGCGGTCAGGAAGGTGAATCACACCGAGATTCTGATATACCGATCTCATGAGATCTGGGCTCTGGATTTCAAGGGCGAGACGTTCGATGAGCGGTTTGTGATTTATGATGTGGGTGAGATCGGGCACTGGACTATGGATGATAAGCGGCCAAAGGGTGTGCATGTTCCATTCATCGG
>QBUV01000012.1 GCA_013572355.1 Candidatus Methanogaster sp. | reverse complement strand
CGCCTGTTGATCAGCGCACATACAGGGATTGTTAACCGGGAGCAGGCAAACTCCCTTGCAGCGTGGCTTGATATGGCGCTTGTTGACTGTATCGGAAGCAACAGAACAATCTCTGAAGTCCTCGGACTTCCGAACACGGTAAGCGATTACGAGGATACGCTGAAGTATCTGACAGAAGCGAAGATCCCGATTGCGCCGCATATCATCGTGGGGCTCGGCAGCGGTGCACTTGACGGCGAGTTAAGAGCACTCGAGATCGTGAGAAGATACGATCCTGCTGCAGTCGTGATCGTCGTCTTCATCCCGACGAGAGGCACTGGCTGTGCAGACGCACCGCACCCCGCGCTCGAGGATGTTTCCACCGTGATCGCAAAAGCGAGACAGATCTTTCCGCAGACGCCGCTCTCCTTAAGTTGCGTGCGCCCCGGTGGCAGGTACCGCTCACGGCTCGATCGATGTGCGATTCTGTGCGGTGTCGATCGGATTGCGGTCCCGAGCCGGAGCGCGTATCGATTATGCGGCGAGATCGGGCTGGAGATTCGCGAGGTTGGTGATATGTGCTGCTCCTA
>QBUV01000013.1 GCA_013572355.1 Candidatus Methanogaster sp. | reverse complement strand
AAAGGGCACGAAGTACACATCTTTACGCAGAGTGGATGGATGCGCGACTATGACGAGATCAACGGGGTGCATTACCAGCGGTGCAGGTACGATCCGTCTGGCGATATCGTCCACCAGATGGATCGGATGTGCAATGCGATGTACGACCGATTCGGATCCGTACAGCGAGAGTTCGGAGAGTTCGACATCCTCCATGGACACGACTGGCATCCGGTAAATGCGCTGACCCGGATCAAGCATGATCGTGGCAAGCAATTTGTCGTCACGTACCACAGCACCGAATGGGGGAGAAACGGCAACCAGTTCGGTGATTGGTGGGAATCGCGCGCGATATCGCACAGGGAATGGCTCGGCGGATACGAAGCTCGTGAGGCGATCGTCACGACCAACCAGTTTAAGGGAGAGGTGCAGCAGATCTACCAGTTGCCAGACTACAAGATCACAGTGATCCCAAACGGGATAAATCCGGGCAAGATCGAGAAGGATGTGGATGCAGGCGCGGTCAAGGAGCGGTTTGGCATACACCCTTATGCACCAGCGGTGCTCTTCACAGGACGCATCTGCTACCA
>QBUV01000014.1 GCA_013572355.1 Candidatus Methanogaster sp. | reverse complement strand
ATCCCCGAAGTTTGGTATCCTCCCGTGCACGTCCCTGTGATCGAATGCATAAACAAGAGTATCTCTGATCCGGTTCTCCATCCCGAGTTTGAAGAGTGTGTCGATGTTCTGTAAAATCCCTTCGAAGCAGTCCCTGAACCACACCGTCCTGAACCAGAGATCCCCTGCCTCAAACGATAGTGTATCCCCAAGATACATGCCAAACTTCACCATCCCGAGCGCCCGAAACGCAGCAGCACCGCGGAGATCAAGCGATTTTACGATTCTCTTCGCATTCGCAGCCTCACTCCGTTCGTCCGCTGCACAGTCGGCAAGCGTCTGCGTGCACATCCGCATCACATCATCCTCTGATCTGCCGCATCCGACAGCAATGACTGATGTCTTCTGATCAGCGATCCGGATCGTCCCGAGCGATACGGGTTCTCTCTGTTCACCCCTGAACACTATCTTTCCGTCCACCTCTTCACGGTATCCTGACCCCATCTTGTAGAACCATCCGACCGAATGATGCCATCTCTGGCATTCGTATGGCGAAGATGTTACAACCGCCGCCCGTATCTCGCCTCTGGAAAACAA
>QBUV01000015.1 GCA_013572355.1 Candidatus Methanogaster sp. | reverse complement strand
GCATCAGCAGCACGGCGAGTAAGATCAAGTATCGTAGCGGGACTGATGTCCAATCCATACTGCCGAATCAGCGCGTTCCGGATCTTCCTGTGGGGCAGCCTATCCTCATATTTCAGCAGTGCCGCCTGAGCAATCGTGTTGTTACCGAATATGCCTTCTTTTGGACAACCCGGATCGGTTGCAACGACTTCTTTCTGGCAGTGTGGGCAGGTGTAATGTGCAATTCTGTATTCGGTGACGATAACAGGTTGTGGTTCCGGAATCTCCTCGATCACCTTCGTTTCCACGCTGAACGGGTCACCAAGCTCAGTTCCACAGTCGGGACATCGATCTTTCGTGACGTCCACGTGCCTATCCGGCTTTGCAGGAGGTCTCGTCACACCTTTATGCCCCTTCTTCTGCCCCGGCTTCTTCCCACCGCCTTTATCCTGATCCTTTTTGCGCTTGCCGCCACGCTTCAGACTTGGTGGGGTATGTGCGTTCTCATACATGGCCAGTTTGGCTTCGAGTTCCTTTATACGTCCTTTAAGCAACTCGGTTTCACGCTTGAACTGGTCAATCACGTCTGTAAGTTGCTTGAT
>QBUV01000016.1 GCA_013572355.1 Candidatus Methanogaster sp. | reverse complement strand
TGATACCTGCGAGATCAGTTTCCGTCAATCACAGCGAGGTAAAGAGAATAGGCTTAATCCTGCTCCTGCTGGTTTAAGGGCGGTTTCGTCGGCATGAATATCAGTGAGTTGATCCGGTTCACCTTCATCGCGGCAATCTTGAAGATGCCCCACTCAGTCTCTATCACCTGGCTCGGGTTTGGTATCCTGCCGATATACTCGGTGATGAAACCGCTGATGGTCCCGACGTGGCGGCTGTGTTCGATGTTGATTGAGAAGTAGTCTTCAACCTGCTGGATAGGGGTCTCACCCTGGATATCGAAATGACTCTCGTCAAAGCGGGATATCCGTTCTACTGCCCCGGTCTCGTGTTCGTCATAGAGTTCCCCGAAGAGCTCTTCGATTACATCCTCGAGGGTCACGATTCCTGCAAGGCCGCCATACTCGTCGAGTACAGTCGCCATGTGGAGCTTATTGTGCTTGAAGATGAAGAACATCTCGTGAGCTTTTCTTGTCTCCGGGACGAAGATGGGTTCATGAACCAGCTCTCCGATCTCCATCTGCTCATTCCCGTCAAGCATGTTCTGCATAAGATCTCGGGT
>QBUV01000017.1 GCA_013572355.1 Candidatus Methanogaster sp. | reverse complement strand
CACTTAACCGTTTATTTCCCCTCCGCGCCTCTCTGCGTACTCTGCGGTTAAATTCCCTGTTGGTTACAGTATGCCCCATGTCCCGGGTAGTTCCTGCATAGTGAAGTCCCCCGATAGTGGTTTAGGTACCGGAGTAGTTACAGGATATGATGATTTCACTGGAATTTTCGATTGTGCCCGCTCATGCTATCGGAATCTCGCCGAGACTCGTGCTCGAACCCGGCAGATACATCGTTTGCGACACAGGAATCTTTCGTACAGGCGTTAACACGGTGAAGCGGTCGGCAAAGAACTTCGTTGGTGTTGACGTCGGTCTCGACCTGCTGATCCGCCAGGCAATGTATGATGCATACCAGGAGGTTGTAAACAAGGTAGGCATCAAGGAGGCGGGGATGTATGACGTCGTGGGACTGATCTGCGAATCAGGCGATATCGTTGCAAAGGAACGCATGCTGCCAGCAATTGAACCGGGCAACGTGATCGCTGTGCTCGATTCGGGTGCTTATCGGTTCTCGATTGGATTCCCAGTACAACGGGTGATGAGGTGCACCGAAGTACTGGTCAACGGCGGCAGGGTGGATGTG